>JABIUH010000275.1 GCA_018701055.1 Woeseia sp.
AAATTCCGATTGGTGATGACAGCACAGAAACAGCCATTGCCCTAGAACCCGATGTTACTCCAGAACTTGGGGCCGGCGCAGTGGACGCAAATGATCAGGAGCTGGCTTCGGCCACGCTGGTAACACCCAATATTCCCCAACTTTTTCATCCACCGCTTGAACTGGAACCGGAATACGATCGGCTCAAACTAACCATCAAGCGAGGTGACACGCTTGATCGCCTGTTCCGGCGCAATAATCTGAATCTCGGCCATTTGGCCATGATGATGGATCTCCCCGACGCAGCGCCGTATTTAAAAAAGCTCATTCCCGGAGATGAACTGACGATCCAGCACAACGAAGACAAGCTCGTCAGTTTGTATCGAGAAATCAGCCTAACGAGCGCGGTCAAAATAGACAAAGAAGAATCAGGGTTTTCGGCAACGCTCATTGATCGGCCGTTGGATATACAACGCAAGACCGTTTCTGGAAGCATCGATACGTCGCTTTTTGAAAGTGCAATCGCAAGCGGCATCACCGACAAGACCGTCATGAATCTCGCTGGCATTTTTGCCTGGGATGTCGATTTCGTTCTCGACATCAGACGTGACGATAACTACTCCATTCTTTACGAAGAGCTCTATCAAGACAACGAGTATGTCGGCGACGGTGAAATCGTTGCGGCGGAATTCAATAACAACGGCAGAACCATTCAAGCCATTCGCTACGTAGACAAAGACGGCCGCTCTGATTATTTTACGCCTGATGGGCAAAGCGTCCGCAAAGCATTCCTGCGCGCGCCCGTTGATTTTCGCGTGAGTTCCTCTTTCAATCCAAGTCGACGCCACCCTGTATTGAAGACGGTCAGACCGCATCGTGGTACCGATTACGCTGCACCGCGTGGCACACCAATCAAAGCATCGGGTGACGGCAAGGTTATTTTTCGGGGCGTGAAATCAGGTTATGGCAATGTCGTCATTCTGCAGCATGGCGGTAACATCACCACGCTATACGCGCACATGTCGAAATTTGCATCATCAGTACGTAACGGTACGCGCGTCCGTCAAGGCCAGACCATCGGCTATGTCGGTAAAACGGGATTGGTTACAGGCGTACATCTCCATTACGAGTATCGATTAAATGGCGTGCATCGCAATTCACGCACCGTCAAATTACCGCAGGCCGATCCGATTCGCGCAGAATATAGGCAGGAATTCTTGGCTTCTGTCGAAACCATTCTGGATGAATTGCTACAGCACAAGAGAACACAGGTCGCTTCTCATTCGACTAATTAACTGACGTGCCCGACGACCGCGCCTACGATTCGCTTTATATCGGACTGATGTCAGGAACGAGCATGGACGGTATTGATGCCGCGCTGGTTCGATTCGGTAATCATCAATGCGACATCCTGAAAACGCAATCGACTTGCTATCCCCACGAACTACAAAATGCCTTGCTCGACGCAACACGGATGCCTCAGAACTGCACGGTAGACGACATAGGCACTTTGGATCATTGGGTGGGAGAGTGTTTTCGCGATGCCGCTTCGACATTAATCACGAAGGCCGGAATTGAACGCTCAGACGTCACTGCGATTGGTAGTCACGGCCAAACGTTGCGTCATCAGCCTTTGCGTAGCCGCCCATTTACGCTCCAAATTGGTGATGCCAATATTATTGCAGCAGGCACTGGCATTGATACTATCGCCGACTTTCGTGGACGTGATATTGCCGTCGGCGGACAAGGCGCACCATTAGCGCCGGCGTTTCATCAATGGCTTTTTCGAAGCGACACGAAATCTCGCTGCGTTTTGAACATTGGCGGTATCGCAAATATAACGATCCTTCCAAGTGAATCCGACCTCGTCACCGGTTTCGATACGGGGCCCGGGAATACGTTGCTCGACAGTTGGGCTCGGCGACATCTTGATCGCCCGTATGACAAAAACGGCGCATTCGCCAGTACCGGGGTAGCCTCAATCACTTTGCTGGAAACGATGCTTGCCGATGATTACTTCAGCAAGCCACCCCCTAAGAGTACGGGTGTCGAGTATTTTCACGATGACTTCATCGACGCGAACCTCGCACTAGCAGGGCTAATTGACATTAGCCCTGCGGACGCCCAAGCGACGCTGGCCGAACTCACGGCGCAATCCATCGCGACTCACATAACGAACTCAGGCGTCAGCGAAGTACTGGTCTGTGGCGGTGGCGCACACAATCAAGATCTCATGCAACGCCTGCGTGCCAACCTCCCGAACTGTACGGTGGCATCCACCGATGTGTACGGATTGCATCCAGATTGGGTTGAAGCGGTCGCATTCGCGTGGCTCGCGCGCTGCTGCCTAACGGGTGAATACGGTAATCTGCCGAGTGTTACGGGCGCTGATAGTCCCGAAATCCTGGGTGCGATTTTCCAGGGATAAGCGTTGCTCACCGAGTAAGTACTAGGCCGAACGTTGGATACAGCTGCGGCACCCATAATCGATCGATACATTAACCGTGAGTTGAGCCTGCTCGAATTCAATCATCGCGTATTGGCTCAAGCCAGCGATCCGTCCGTGCCATTGCTCGAACGGCTTCGCTTCCTATGCATCTCGTGCACCAACCTGGATGAGTTTTTTGAAGTGCGAGTTGCGGGACTAAAGCAGAGGTTGGAGATCGGCGCCAAATCCCGGGACCCGACTTGATGACACCACAGGAACTGCTTGACGACATTCGACATCGTTCCAACACCCTCATTGAACAGCAATACAATTTGCTCAATAACGTACTTCTTCCCGAACTGGCCGGGGAGCATATTCATTTCATTCACCGCTCTGGCTGGAGTGACGAGCAACGCGCCTGGCTGAGCGATTTTTACAGCAACGAAATCATTCCTGTACTGACTCCAGTGACGCTAGATCCGTCGCGACCCTTTCCGCGTATTTTGAACAAGAGTCTTAACTTCATTGTGCGTCTCAAAGGCAAAGATGCCTTCGGACGCAAGCGAAATCGAGCGGTTGTTCAGGCTCCCCGCTCCCTCCCACGACTCATCAGTCTACCTGAAAGTCTTGCAGAGCCAGGGGACGTCAGCTACGTTTTTCTGTCATCTATTATTCACGCAAATGTTGCCGCGTTATTTCCGGGGATGAAAGTTGAGGGTTGCTATCAGTTTCGCGTAACTCGAAACAGCAATCTATATGTCGACCAAGAAGAGGTCGAAGATCTGGTACGTTCACTGGAAGGCGAACTTGCCGCTAGTCATTACGGCGCAGCCGTTAGCCTGGAAATCAGCGATCAATGTCCCGAAGACCTTTCTGAGTTTCTTCTCGATCACTTTCATCTCGATCGAGCCGATATGTTCACAGTTGACGGACCGGTCAACCTGAACCGGCTTGCGAAAGTCTGTGAAATTGACGATCGACCCAATTTACTTTACGAACCTTTTACGCCTGGACTTCCTGACGAACTTAAGACACAAGGCAGCATTTTTGCCATCTTGAAAAGGCAAAATATTTTGCTGC
>JABIUH010000345.1 GCA_018701055.1 Woeseia sp.
GATGATTTTACTCAGCGGGCGTTCTCTAGCCAGGGCAAGCGCAACTGTGCCGGATCCAGTGCCCAGATCGAGCACCCGTTGGGTCGACTCTCGCGGCATTTGGCGCAACGCCAGGTCAACCAACAGTTCGGTCTCTGGGCGTGGTACCAGCGTGGCGGGAGATACCAACAAATCCATGGACCAGAATTCTTTCTCGCCCGTGATGTAGGCCATCGGCAAGCCATCGATCCGGTGCTCAATGCTGGTTTGAAAGCGCAATCTTGCATTGTCGTCCATTTCCTCTTCAGCATGCGCGAACAGATAACTACGCGGCACGTCCAGTGCACGCGCAAGCAGCAGTTCGGCATCGAGGCGTGGACTCTCGCTCACGTTCTGCAGCCGCTTGCTGGCGTCAGCAAGTGCGCTGCCAATTTTCAGAAAATCTTTCAACGATAGAATCCCTTCGCGTACCATGGCCGCTCTTTTCATGATGACAAGCGGCTCTATGCAAGTTTACTCAAATGTACTCGAAATGGTTGGCCAAACGCCGATGCTTGAGGTCTCCAAAATGGACACTGGGCCGTGTCGTCTGTTTCTCAAGCTTGAATTGATGAATCCCGGCGGCTCGATTAAGGATCGCATCGGTATATCGATGATTGGTGCGGCCGAGGAACGTGGTGATATAAAGCCTGGAGATACGCTTGTCGAGGCGACCGCCGGAAATACCGGGTTGGGTTTGGCTTTGGTTGCCGCACAGAAGGGTTATCGCTTGATACTGGTTCTGCCCGACAAGATGAGCCAGGAAAAAATATTCAATCTACGCGCTATGGGTGCCGAGGTTGTTTTGACCCGGTCCGACGTTGGTAGAGGACACCCTGAGTACTACCAGGACATGGGGCAGCGTATTGCTGAGGAGCAAGGCGCGTATTTCATCAATCAATTTGGCAATAGCGACAATCCGCTGGCGCATGAGATGACAACCGGTCCGGAAATTTTGGAACAGCTCGATGGAGACGTAGACGCCATTGTCGTCGGTGTTGGATCGAGTGGAACCGTTAGCGGATTGAACAAGTATTTGCGAGCTCATTCTCCGTCAACCGAGTTGGTTATTGCTGATCCCGTTGGTTCCGTGGTTGCAGACTATGTACGTACGGGAGAATTTGGTGACAGTAGTTCCTGGTTGGTGGAGGGGATTGGCGAAGATTTCATTCCCTCAATCGCAGAATTCGACGGCATAAAAAAGGCTTACAGCATTTCCGATGCTGAGTCATTTAGCACTGCACGAGAATTGTTGCTTAAAGAAGGTTTGTTGGTTGGGTCTTCGAGTGGCACTTTGCTTTCCGCAGCGCTGCGTTTTTGTCGTGAACAAACAGAGCCCAAACGTGTGGTTACGCTAGCCTGCGATACAGGCAATAAATATTTATCAAAACTGTTCAACGATTTTTGGCTCGAAGATCAGGGCTTCATTGAGCGTGAGCAGTACGGCGACTTGCGAGATTTGATCGGCCGGCTTCACGACGAGCGCGCGACGATCACGGTTGGTAGAGGCGACGTGTTGACCACCGCTCATAATCGCTTGCGAAACGCAGGCTTTTCACAGCTACCCGTGATGGATGACGGCAAATTGGTTGGGGTAGTCACGGAGGATGCGATTATTCAGTATGCCTTCGGTAAGCCGGATTTGATGCATTCGAATGTAGAGGAGGCCATGCAAACCGCCTTCATTCGCCTGGAGAAAGACGCCAGCATTAACAACCTTGTCGCAATGCTTTCGGTGCAACCATATGCTGCGGTCATGAATGGAGATGAATTTCTGGGCTTGATCACGCGAGCCGACGTGCTAAACCACTTACGCAAACAGGTATAAAAAAGTACAGGGCAGCTTAAGCGCCAAGCGCGGCTAGTTGATCAGCCTGATATTCGCTAATTAATGGCTCGACCACCTGATTTAAATCGCCCTCGAGAATTTCCGCTAATTTGTACAGCGTTAAATTGATGCGGTGATCCGTCACACGACCTTGTGGATAGTTGTAGGTACGAATTCGTTCGGAGCGATCGCCGGAACCCACCTGTGATTTACGCTCTTGAGCTTGTTCTTTCTCTCGACTTGCGATTTCCGCGTCCAGCAGTTTTGCTTGCAGCAGTGACATCGCACGTGCACGGTTTTTGTGCTGCGAGCGCTCATCCTGACACTCGACGACAATGCCGGTTGGTAAATGCGTAAGACGTACGGCTGAATCCGTTTTGTTGACGTGCTGTCCGCCGGCACCCGAGGCGCGATACGTATCGACGCGCAGGTCTCCGGCATTGATTTCTATGGCCTCAACTTCATCGGGTTCAGGCAATACGGCGACCGTGCAGGCCGAAGTATGTATACGACCTTGCGCCTCTGTTGCCGGTACGCGTTGGACACGATGTGCGCCTGATTCAAACTTTAGTTTTCCGTAAATATTGTTACCAGTGATTCGGCTGACTATTTCTTTGTAGCCCCCGTGATCTCCTTCGCGGGCACTAATTATTTCAATCGGCCACCGCATACCTTCGGCAAACTTGGTGTACATGCGGAATAGGTCGCCTGCGAAAATAGCGGCCTCGTCGCCGCCCGTTCCAGCGCGAATTTCGAGGAAGATATTGCTGTTGTCGTGTGGGTCGGGCGGAATTAGCGATCTTTGCAATTCGAGTTCAATTTTCTCGCCAGATGCGCTCAACGTCGTCAATTCATCTTGGCCCATCTGTTGAATTTCAGGGTCGCTATCGCTGGTCATTTCTTTCGCGGCCGCAATGTCGCCATTGAGCGCATCGTATTGATTGAATAGACGAATAACTGGGTCAAGTCGTGCGTACTCTTTGGATAAGTCGCGAAACTGATTTTGGTCCGCTATGACATCTGGATCGGCAAGCAAGCCCGCAATTTCCTCAAAGCGGTCTCGTGTCATTTCCAGATTATTTCGAATTGAGTCTTTCATATTCATTAATCAACTATTTTTTAGCCCAAACAATTCACGAACAGTTTCAATGAATTCCTGATCCGATTGCTCACCTGCCTCGCGCAGTCTCACGCTTGGCTGGTGTAGTATTTTTTTGAGCAGTGCTGATGCGACGAATTCGAGAACTTCTTCGGCGTCAGCGCCCTTTGATAATCGTCGTCGTGCTTGTTCGAGAACCTGATTGCGAAGTGCATCCCCGTGATCTCGAAGTGCCGTAATTATCGGCGCTACCTCTCGGCTACGTTCGATATTGAGGTAACGGCGCGTTTCGTCGTTAAGTATCCGATTCGCGTCGACCGCGGCTGTCTTACGACTGTTCTGCCCCTCAACAATCACTTTATCAAGATCGTCAATGGAGTACAGATAGATATCGTCCAACGTTGAGATAGCCGGGTCAAGGTCCCGTGGTACCGCAATATCAACTGCGAATACCGGTTTGCGTTTTCGTGTCTTAATTGCTGTTTTCATCTGCGCCAGGGACAAGATAGGTTCCGCACTCGCGGTCGAGCTGATTAGGATGTCGGCTTCGGGCAATGTTCCTTCCAGCTCCGAAAGCGGTAACGCAAAGCCGTCAAATTGCGCGGCAAGCTTTTGCGCCCTGCCAAGATCTCGGTTGGCCACGAATAATCGGCCAATGCTCTTTCGATGCAGATGCTTTGCGACCAACTCTATAGTGACCCCTGCTCCAATTAGAAGCGCAGTGTGTTTGGAGAAGCCGCTGAAGAATTGGTCCGCCAAACTGACGGCTGCGTAGGCGACTGAGACCGGGTTCGCGCCAATTTCGGTGTCAGTTCGAACTTTTTTAGCAACGGAAAATGTATGATGAAACAAACGATTCAGCTGGGTGCCCATGCTTTGCTGCGTGTCTGCCTGGCGATAGGCATCTTTCAGTTGGCCCAAAATCTGGGGCTCACCAAGGACCATTGAATCCAGGCCACAGGCCACGCGAAATAAATGACGAATTGCATTTTCGCCGTCCAATGTAAATAACGCAGCACTCGCCTGCTCGTTGAGCGTCTGATCGGATCTCAACCATTTGCCTAGCTCAAGCGCTCCTGTGGACGACGCTTCGACATAAAATTCAGTGCGATTGCAGGTTGATAATAAGACCGCTTCATCCACTCCAGGCAGCCGCAGAATGCCCGCTAGGGCGCGGTCTATCTGGACGCCAGCGAATACGACCTGCTCGCGTATTTCGACAGGTGCCGTGGTATGGTTCAGACCGAGAATGTGCAGCGGCATGGTGGTGTTAGACGTCCGGGGTGCAAATCAATACGTATGATAAGCGAACTGATGATGCAGTTCCTTGTCTGTCTTCACTACTAGCAGTAATTATTTCGATCAATGGAATCGATCAATGGAATTGATCCATGAAAATGTCAGTAAAAGGAAGCCTCCGATTGACGACAGCATAGTGTTTCGGGGCCTACGCGCAGCACAGCCTAGTGGCAAGGCACAAAGATCATCAGGCAGGCGCGGAATTCTTCACACGATCGCTCTTTTGGCTTGTTTTTCGATTGGATTGATTGCCAGCCCGTCTCGCGCGGCTGACGATGACGACCAGATTGCGGCCCGCGTATTGGCGGCAGAAACCGCGCTCGAGGCGCAAGACTATCGTGTGGCTGTGTCAGAGTATCGGCGTGCGGCCGAATTGAGTTCGAATGCCGAAATTGCGAAGGCCGCGACGCGAGTGGCTTACAGCTATGCATTCAACGACGACGCTTTGGAAGCGGCTAAACGCTGGGTCGAACTCGCTCCCGATGATGATGAGGCAGCGTTGTATGTGGCGCAGCTTTATTTGCGAATGGGTGAGATTCGCGCGTCGCGACGCAGTTTTGTGGCCTTGTTAGAAAAAGGCGATCAACCTGTAGAGGAGCGACTTCTGGCATTGATACCGATCCTGTCGCGTGAGGACCCCACGAACGGCTACGAACTTATGCGCCAACTCGCGCGGCCTCATTCGAAATCTGTCTTTGCGCAATATGCAGTGGGCGTGATGGCGCTTCAAGCCGGCGATACCGAAACCGCGGTGGAAAGAGCGCAGGAAGCCATTAAAATCGATCCAGAGTGGGTGAAACCCCACTTGTTGTACGCCCGGACGCTGTTATTGGGCGGCGACGAAGAAGCCGCGATTGATTACACGTCACGATTGATCGGCGATGACCCGGATCCTGATCCCGAGGCCCGTCTTGAGCTAGCGATTATGTTGGTCTCTGCCGGACGGGACGATTATGCACTCAGCCAGGTCAATCAGATTCTGCTGGAACAACCTTACCGGACTGATGCGCTGCGGCTAATGGCGATCATCAATTTTAGACTTGAGCATCTGGATGCGGCTCGCGATGATTTCGAAGACTTGCTTGAAAGCGGCAATTATCGAATGGATGCGCTCTACTATCTTGGCCGCATAGCGGACATAAACGCTGATCAGGACGAGGCCGTTCGCCATTATTCGCAGGTAACCAGCGGCAGCAACGCAGTTTTATCTCAGAGTCGCGTGGCAGGAATACTGGCGGAGCAAGGTTCACCTGAGCGGGCGTTGGAGCACCTGAGTCGATTTGCCAAAATTAACCCCGGATTCGCGGTTGAGATGTTGCACAGCAAGGCACAATTGCTGGCGAGCATGGATCGCCATGATGAGGCGCTGGACGAATATGACCGAGTGGTCGCGTATCGTCCGAATGATCAGGAAATCCATCTGGGCCGCGCAGCGCTTCTTTTGCGTATGGATCGACTGGACGACGCCATTGCCCAGTATCGCCATGCCGTCAAACGTTGGCCGGATAGCGCAATTACTCTGAATGCATTGGGGTATACGCTTGCTGACAGAACCGATGAATATGCCGAGGCCGCCAAGCTTATCCGTAAGGCGCTGCGTATTTCGCCGAATAGCCCAGCGATTATGGATAGTTGGGGTTGGGTTTTATATAAGCAAGGTAAGAATGATGAGGCTTTGGATGCTCTTGAGCCAGCGTATGAACAATTTCATGATCCTGAGATTGTGGGCCATATCGTGGAAGTAATGCGTGCATTGAATCGTCACGTTGAAGCTGACGAGAAGCTCTCAGAGGCAATTCTTATGTTTCCCAAGAACAAATATCTCGATCGACTCCGCGGCGCTGAAAAACCAGAGACGCCCTGAGCGCATGGCCGTGTCGCAACGGCGGGCGAATTTGCGCGCATGTTTAATCCCAATGTTGTTGCTGACCGCGTGCGCGGGCAACCAGAGTTTATTCTTGCCTGATTTTCGCGATTGGGAAATTCGCAAAAAAGTCTTGCAAGAAATGGATGAATGGGAGTTTAGTGGCCGAATTGGCGTGAGCGCGGGCACCGAAGGTTTTAACGGCAAATTTTGGTGGCGCCAGGATGGGACGGTGTTTCGCGCCCGCATAAGCGGCCCGCTCGGCGTTGGCACCATTTTCATCAACGGCAATAAGCGCGAGTTGACCTTGACCGATCGTGACGGCGAGGTGATCGAACTGGAAGATGCAGAGGTCGATCTGCGTGAGCGCTATGGGTGGACGATCCCGGTCTCTAGTTTAAGGTACTGGGCCTTGGGGGTCCCGGACCCAAATTCACCCTCCAGCGAAGAATTGGGCGCCAATGGACTCTTGTCTGCGCTCACACAGCGAGAATGGGGTGTCACTATCGCAGAGTATAGGGATGGCGGTGGCCAACCGATGCCGCGGCGGCTCACCGCCGTTGACGATGACATCAAAGTACGTTTGGTCATCGATTCCTGGGCCTTTCGTTAGTCCGTATATTGCATGCGTAGGTGGGCTGTCGTTTCTTGTGGTGGCACATCGAGTCTGATCCTGCTATGAAACGTAGTCCTTGCTACGTTTCGAGCAGGATCGAACACGCTGCGCTCACCATAAGAAACGACAGCCCGGCTACGCATGCAATATCCGGGTGGGTCTGATTTTGGAACGATTGACACCTTAGATTGTGCGGCTCACAATTGCGCGCGTGAAGCGCGACCGAATGGGGTGTAGCCAAGTGGTAAGGCAGCGGGTTTTGATCCCGTCATGCGCAGGTTCGAATCCTGCCACCCCAGCCAGTTTCGCCGTTTGCGGCACGCAACAATAAAAAAACTATTGGGGAGATGACCTTGGATCCGGCAACTATCGCGATTTTCTCGGGGAATGCGCATCCGATGCTTGCAAATCAAATTGCGCGGGTTCTGCACGTACCGCTCGCAAAAGCACAGGTTGGCCGCTTTAGCGATGGTGAAATCAATGTAGAAATTCTGGAAAACATTCGCGGTCGTGAGACATTCATCATCCAGCCGACGTGTCCGCCTGCCTCCGAGAATCTGATGGAGTTGTTGGTGATGGTCGACGCGGCTAGACGAGCGTCGGCCGCTAGAATTACCGCGGTCATTCCATACTTCGGTTTCGCACGACAAGATCGTCGGCCACGTTCCTCCAGGGTGCCAATCACTGCAAAATTGGTGGCCAAGATGATTGGCCAGGCAGGTGTTGATCGTGTGCTGACCGCTGACTTGCATGCTGATCAGATTCAAGGGTTTTTCGATATCGCCGTGGACAATGTCTACGCGTCACCGCTTCTACTTGGCGATGTATGGAAACAAAAATACGAAAATATGGTAGTGGTTTCACCTGATGTCGGCGGTGTTGTTCGTGCGCGCGCATTAGCGAAGCGGCTAGACGATTCTGACCTTGTTATTATTGACAAGCGGCGTTCACAAGCCAATCAATCGGAAGTGATGAATATCATCGGCGAGGTTGAGGGGAAAAACTGCGTGATGATTGATGACATGGTCGATACGGCGGGGACGCTTTGCCATGCGGCCAGCGCGTTGAAAGCACATGGTGCGACAAGCGTTGACGCGTACATCACGCACCCTGTCTTGTCCGGACCGGCCGTCTCACGCATAACAGATTCAGATTTGGATCAAATGGTGGTCACGGACACGATCCCGCTCGGCGATGCAGCAAAGGCCTGCACGAAGATTCGACAATTATCGACCGCTGAATTATTGGCAGAGACCATGCGACGGATATCCGAAGAAGAGTCCGTCAGTTCGCTGTACGTCGATTAAAGAATTGTCAAAAAACCGCTAACTCCGCCATCAATATGCCGAGTGATCATGCTAATACGTAGTGCAACAATCGCATGCCTAATCCTGCTTTCCAGCAGTTGCGCAGATAACGATGCGCCCACCGAAGAACCAGAATCAAGTGTTGCGGATCATGTGACCTTCTATGGTGTAGGCAAGGTTGCTCGCTACCAGCAACAGTTGGATTCGTCTCTCGAATATCTTGGACCGTTATTTTTTGCAGAAATATTCATTGCGGCAGACGGTGAGGTTAGTGATGCCAGCGTACAATTTCCTCCGCCAGCAGGAATGCGACAAAATCTTAATTATCGGTATTCCGAGTCCGAAGAAATTGGTGACGTGATGTACTTAAGTGGCAATGCTGAATCCGATGCGGCGCTCGAAGCAAGTTTTCCATCAGGGCCCTTCGAATTCACGTACAGCACACCGGGCGGAGACGTGCGCGATAGTGTTGTGAGTTTTGCCGGTGGCGCATTCCCAACACAGCCCATCATCATATTTGAGCAAAGCGACGCGACCGTTCCTTTTGACGCGGTCGACTCGAGTAAAGACCTTGTGATTACGTGGCCACCGTTTTCTGAGGGACGAGCAGATGAAAAAAAGATCTTGGACGACCTTATTTTTGTTGCCATCGACAGCTGCAATGTTGAGGACATCGTGCACAGCGGTCGACCCTTTGAGAAGGATGACTTTCTCACTTATCGGGCCAGTGAGTATGTTGTGCCAGCGGGAATACTCGAGCCAGGTCAGACCTATAGTATGTATGTAGAGCACGCCTTGCTTCCTCATACGCAGAACGACTATGGCATGCCAGCTTTTGCCACGTTCGCCGCGTCCACCTATATGGATTTCTCTACAAGCGGCCTCACAGATCCGGCTTATTGCAATTGAACGCGGGCGGGGGTCTAAACTGGGGTCGGACCGCAATTTCCAAGCTGCAATTAGGCTCCTGTTGCGTACTGCTCCTAACCGGCTGGCAATGCGAAGTAGTTTTCGCTCAGGTTACGTCGCCTGACTCGCAGGTCAGCGACCTCATTGCTGAGCATTGGGAATACCGTATGCGAGAGTTTCCTTTAGAGGCGACACAAAACGGGATCTCGGAATTCAATAATCGCTTTCGCGGCGTGGGACCGGATGACCGCGCACGACGTCTTGCAGAAGAAGAAAGCTTTCTCCGACGTGTACGAGACATAGATTCTTCACTGTTCACGGCAAATGATCGCGTCAACATAGAGTTGATTGAATGGGTGCTCGAAGACTCGGTTCGAGCCTATGAACTCGATCTGGCCCGGATTCCATTCAATACCTTCTCCGGGTTCTACATGGATGTGCTTGGCGCCAGCAATGGTGTACCAATGAGCACCGTCGAAGATTATGAGGATTACATTGACAGGCTGCACGATGTGCCGAGCAACTGCTAAAGGAGGCGGCACATGTCGCCAAGCGTATCGACTATCGGATGCCGGCTTTTTTTGGAATGCTACCGAGACAGTCATATGGAATCGTCCCGGTACCAGGTGAATTGGCACCTAACTACACAACTGGCGCATACGTCGGGGCACCGATCGGTGGTAGTCGCGGCGGCGCCTACTGGGTAAACACTTTTGCCCTGGATCAACGGCTGCTGTATGAACTGCCTTCATTAACTCTGCACGAGGCGGTGCCTGGCCATCATCATCAGTCAGCAATTGCACAAGAGCTTCAAAACGTCCCAGCATTTCGACGCAATTTGTATTTCAGCGCCTTCGGTGAAGGCTGGGGCTTATATGCCGAAAAGCTCGGTATCGAAATGGGGATTTACCAATCACCGTACGAGCATTTCGGTCGGCTGAGTTATGAAATGTGGCGTGCGTGCCGGTTGGTCATCGACACTGGCTTACAAGTTAGGCGACCTTAAGATTTGGGCGCTACGACGGAAGACGGAGCGGGCGCTCGGTGAGAATTTCGACATTCGGCTTTTTCACGACGCTCTATTAGGAAATGGAGCGCTTCCGTTGCAAATGCTGGAATCTCAAATTGATCGATATATTGAAACGACACTGGGACAGAGGTAATTCTGACCCATATTTACCTAAGGGGATAAGAACGATGAGTACAATTGAAAACGCGAACAAATTTTTCGATGCCTGTGAAACCGGCAAAGGTTGGGACGGGTGCAAGGATTATGTGGCAGAGAATGCCAGTTTTGAGTGTCAGGCAGCACCGCTGGCTGATGTCGGCACGGTAGAGGCCTATTGTGAGTGGATGGCCGGATTCGCGAACGTCACGGCACCCGGCTGTCGTTACGACCTACATACGTCAGGATTCGACGCTGACAACAACACGGCATTTTTCTTCGCGACCTTCATCGGTACACATAGCGGTGACGGAGGGCCTGTTCCGCCGA
>JABIUH010000078.1 GCA_018701055.1 Woeseia sp.
CTTCAATGAGTTACCCATGGTACGTCACCCTGTCGGGAACGGGTTTCGTCTTATCAATCGTCGTGTAGTAAGGCATGGCCAAGAAAAACGCGAAGTAAATTGCAGAGAAAAATTGCGCCATCAGGACGTAAATGCCGTCCGCTGGCTGCATTCCCAACCAACCCAATGTACAAAAACTTACCGCAAACAGACCAAGCGCTGTCTTGTAAATCCAACCGCGGTAACGAATCGATTTAACTCGTGCGCGATCGAGCCACGGCAGGAACATGGGCAACATTACGGACGCACCCATCAACACAGCGCCCCACAGCTTGTCAGGCACCGCGCGGAGAATTGCGTAAAACGGGGTGAAATACCACACCGGCGCAATATGTTCGGGCGTTGCCATAACGTTAGCAGCCTCAAAATTCGCGTGTTCTAGAAAATAACCACCCATGTCAGGCGCGAAAAACATCACGGCGGAAAAAATCATTAAGAAAACAATAATGCCAACCAGATCTTTGGTGGTGTGATATGGATGAAAAGCGATGCCATCCAACGGCACACCATCGGCATCTTTGTGGTCTTTGATATCAACGCCATCTGGATTGTTCGAACCAACGTGATGCAACGCCACGATATGTACAAATACCAAACCAACGAGCGCGAGCGGCAGAACGATCACATGCAACGCGAAGAATCGATTCAGCGTAATGTCAGAGATGGCGTAATCGCCGCGAATAATCTCGACCAACGCTTCGCCTACGACCGGAATTGCGCCGAACAAGGAAATAATAACCTGCGCTCCCCAGTAGGACATTTGTCCCCATGGAAGCAGATAGCCTGCAAAGGCCTCCGCGAACAGCACAAGAAAAATCAACATGCCGATAATCCAGACGAGCTCACGCGGTTTTTTGTACGAGCCATACAACATGGCCCGATACATATGCAGATAGACAACAATGAAAAAGAATGACGCTCCCGTTGAATGCATGTAGCGAATCAACCAACCCCACTCAACATCGCGCATGATGTACTCGACAGACGCGAATGCATCGTCAGCAGAGGGTTTGTAATTCATGGTCAGGAAAATGCCTGACACCAGCTGAATAACCAACATAACCATCGCCAGCACACCAAAGATGTACCACCAATTGAAATTTTTGGACGCGTAGTATTCAGTGACGTGGTACTTCATCGTCTCCGTATATGGAAAACGATCATCAATCCACTTCATGAATGCGCCGGTGCGTGTGCCTACTTCAGATTCGATGCGGGCCATTATGCTGCTCCCGATTCAGCGCCAATCATGATGACGTCTTCACGAATAAATCGATACGGTGGTACCCGAAGATTAGTCGGCGCGGGAACACCTTTATAAACGCGACCAGAAAGATCAAATCGCGATCCGTGACAAGGGCAGAAAAAACCACCCTGCCAGTCATCTGCAGGGCCAACTTGAAACTCGCCTAGCGGTGCGCATCCTAGATGTGTGCATGACCCTTCGACAACCAAATACTCGGGCTTCAATGAGCGATACTCGTTGACCGCAAACTCAGGCTGCTGCTCGACGTTGTCGGAATTTGGATCATCAAGGAAGCCCGTAACACTGCTCAATCGCGCCAACATTTCGTCGGTTCGTCGCAGCACGTAGACAAGTCTGCCACGCCACATAACGCGAATCATCTCGCCGGGCTCGAGCGATCCAATTGGGACTTCTACCGGCGCGCCAAGCGCTTGCGCGCGGGCACTCGGCTTCAGAGAGGCCAGAAATGGAATACTTGCGGCTACTAAGCCGGCGCCGCCAGTCACTAAGGTCGCGACAGTCAGGAAATGACGCCTGTTTCGATCAACGTCATCAGTCATGTAAGACTCCCACCTGCCGTTCGAATACGATCATTGTCAACATCATTGCTACAGCTCATGCTTGATTAAATTTTGCTCAAATCTCGATCGCTATACACTCTTTTGGTCGCGAACGAGCGTCTTCTCCGCGTCTCTAGTAATCTAAGCTCGTCAATTATCAATTTAGCGCAACACACGTGGATCGATAGTCCTCGGGGACGGCTGATCGTAACTCCGAATCTCAAAGATTTGCAGCAGACCCGTTTCACCGTCAGGATGACGATGGGCTCGAGACTGGGTGCGGAACCCGTCGCGCATTATACACAGTGCCATTCAAGATTGGCTAGGCGTGAGGCTATAAGAAGACTCCTGCCTGGAGACACAAATCCACCGTAACGTAGAAGATGGAATGGCACGACTCAAACCAGTTCTGATTTTCCTGATCCAGTCCGTCGTTGTCGGCCTGGCGGCCGCATTCGTGGTGGTTTTGGTGCGTCCGCAGCTATTACCCGCGATAGATATAGGGGCTGGCACCGTAACCGGCCAGCCAGCCAGCTATGCCGACGCGGTCGACATTGCGGCACCGGCCGTCGCCAATGTGTATACACGGCGGCTTATGCCCAATACGGGACCGGGCGGCTCAGGTCGATTTCGTGTCAATACCAGCGTCGGCTCCGCCGTCGTCATCGACGCTGAGGGCTATTTAGTCACCAATTTTCACGTGGTGCGCCTGGCCAATGAAATACGGCTGCAGCTGGCCGATGGCCGCATCGCCAACCCGCAATTGATCGGTGTAGATGCCGAAACAGATCTGGCACTCCTAAAGGTCGACCTGGGGCCGCTGCCAGCAATGCCGTTGGGCAGATCTGACCAATTGCGCATCGGCGACATCGTGCTTGCGATCGGCAACCCGTATGGACTCACTAAAACGGTTACCCAGGGGATTGTTAGCGCGACGGGTCGCGGCGTCCTGGGCATGCTGACCTTCGAAAACTTCATTCAAACTGACGCCGCAATAAACGAGGGAAATTCCGGAGGTGCGTTGATCGATACCAACGGCCAATTGGTTGGCATCAACACCGCCGTATTAATGCAAGACGCGAGCACCGAAGGGATAGGTTTTGCGATACCCGTCGACCTGGTTCGTGGCGTTGTTGACGAAATAAAGAAAAATGGTCGCGTCATACGCGGCTGGGTTGGCATCGTACCCGACGAATTGACGCGCGTGGAAGCAGAGGCCCTGGGAATCAATTCGAATACCGGCATTTTGCTCAACACCATCGTCCCGAACAGTCCGGCTGAAGCGGCAGGATTGCGTCAAGGGGACGTCATTCTGAGCATTAATGACGAAACGATCCGCTCCAGACAACAAGCATTACTCATTGTTGCGCGCCTAAACCCAGAGGATCAGGTCGAAATGGAAGGATTTCGCGACGGACAACGCTTCCGCGTGTCCCTGATCGCCGCTGAGCGACCACCAACCCAAACCCGTTAGCGAGGCAGTATCCTCTTCTAAACCGAAATTTTTAGCGCCGGACGCGTCGAATTTCGGCACCGAGCTGACGTAATTTTTCTTCTATTCTCTCGTAACCACGGTCGACGTGGTAAATGCGATCAACCAGGGTCTCACCTTCAGCCGCCAGCGCCGCCAGGACCAGCCCTGCCGACGCACGCAAATCTGTCGCCATCACAGGCGCGGCGGTCAATCTCTCAACGCCGCGACAGATTGCCGTATTGCCTTCGATTTGAATGTCCGCACCCATCCGCTGCAGCTCCAAAACGTGCTGAAACCGATTTTCAAAAATCGTCTCTGTAATCATGCCAACGCCCTGCGCCCGCGCATTTAGGGCGCAAAATTGCGCCTGCATATCGGTCGGGAATCCGGGGTATGGCGCCGTTCTTATATCAACTGCATTGGGCCGATTGCCGTGCATGTCAATGTCAATGCAGTTATCACCGGAAATTATCTCCGCGCCAGCCTCCTGAAGTTTCAACAAGACAGCGTCCAGAGCGTCGGACGCGGTATTATTCAATCGCACCTTGCCGCCCGTGACCGCAGCAGCAACAAGGTAAGTGCCTGTTTCGATCCTGTCCGGTAAAACCGTATGATCAGCCCCGTGCAATTCCGCAACGCCGTCGATTCGAATCGTGCTCGTGCCAGCACCTTCGATTTTTGCACCCATACTGATTAGGAAATTGGCGACATCGACCACTTCAGGCTCGCGTGCAGCATTTTCCAGGACGGTTTCTCCCTCCGCCAGCGTTGCAGCCATCATTAGATTTTCAGTGCCTGTGACAGTGACGGTGTCTAGCACAATGTTAGCGCCCTGCAAGCGCTCGGCGCGCGCTCGAATGTAGCCGCTCTCAACCACCACCTCAGCGCCCATCGCCTGCAAGCCCTGTACGTGCAAATTGACCGGTCGAGCGCCGATTGCGCAACCGCCCGGCAACGACACATAGGCCTCACCAAAGCGCGCAACCAAGGGGCCCAGCACCAGAATCGAAGCACGCATCGTCTTGACCAGATCATAAGGTGCGCGCCGCTCAGTTACGCAGGAAGCATCGACCTCAACATCCAATTTTTCATCAAAGGTTGCTTGCACGCCCATACTCTGTAGCAGCGTGATCATCGTGGCCACGTCATTGAGCTGAGGCACGTTACGCACGACGACAGGCTCAGAAGAGAGCAGCGAGCCTGCCAGAACGGGCAAAGCCGCATTCTTCGCGCCGGAAATGGTGATAGCGCCGTTGAGCGGCGTGCCGCCCTTAATTAAAAGTTTATCCACGTTCCTCTATCCAGGCGCCTCGCCTAAGCGGTGTCGCCTTCATTGAGCACCTGCCACTCAGCAGGGGTATGAGCGCGAATAGACATGGCGTGAATTTCGTTGCCCATCAATGCGCCCAGACATTGGTAGACAAGTTGATGCCGAGCAATTGGCCGTTTGTCCGCGAATGCATCACTTATTATGATAGCGGAGTAATGCGTATTGTCTTCGCTGAAAACATTGACTTCAGCGCCGGCCAGGCCATTTTCGATAAGGGTCTTGATTTCTATTGGATCCATAATGAATAGTGTCGTATATGTGCAAGAACGGCGCGCAGTGTAGCAAACCACAACCGCCAGCCATTGTGTATTATGCAGACCCAGATCGGATTGGCGGGGGAAATTCCGCATACAAAGCAAAAAGCAAAATACGATCTGCTGGCCCGACACTCACACCGACGCTTAATCTATGCTTGGCGATAGTACGGAAGTCATTATTGGACTGCTTCTTCTAATCTGGGGAGCGGACCGCTTTGTTCATGGTGCGGCGGCAACTGCCCGTAATCTGGGCGTAGCGCCGTTGATGATTGGTTTGACGATCGTGTCCTTCGCAACCTCAGCGCCAGAGATCCTGGTTTCCATCGTCGCGGCAGGACGCGGTGACCCGGATCTGGCCATCGGTAATGCCATCGGATCCAACATAGCCAATATTGGCTTGGTCCTCGGTACTGTAGCCTTATTTCGCCCTATCGAATTAAAGTCTGCGACGCTAAGACGCGAAATGCCGGCACTTCTCGCGGTCACTCTGTTAACGATTTCTCTTTTTCTCGACTCATATATCGGGCGTGTAGACGGTGTAATTTTATTGATTAGCTTGGTCATCGTCGTCATTTGGCTCGTGCGGCTGGGCATTCGTTCGTCGGCCACCAACCCTCTGCAAACCGACTTCGAAGCAGAGATTCCGCGCGGAACCAGCACCCGCTGGGCACTCGTTTGGCTAGTCGTCGGTATCGTCACACTACTTTTTGGTGCCCAGCTGCTGGTGAGCGGCGCGACCTCGATTGCGGTCCGCCTCGGCGTGTCCGACATTGTTATCGGCATCACACTTGTGGCGCTGGCAACCAGCCTGCCCGAACTTGCAGTCTCCTTGGTCAGCGTATTCAAGGGCGAATACGGCATCGCAATAGGCAATATCGTCGGCTCAAACATATTCAATTTGCTCGCCGTCGTGGGCGTGGCCGCCGTCATTCAACCTGCCGCCCTGCCGCCTTCGGTTCTGTCTTTGCACCTATTCGTCATGATCGCTTTTACCCTCGTTTTGTTCGCAATGACCTACGAATATGATGGTCGTGGGATGATTACGCGATATGAAGGCTTTGCGCTCCTTGCCACATTTCTGGCCTATGACACGTATGTTGTTCTACAAAACGTTAGAATCGGCTCCTAGTACGGGCTAGATAGCTTTTATAAGCGTTATTAGCAGATCTCCAAGCAATACGTTACGGATCCGGAGGCGTAGTTTTGACAGTCCCATCAAGCAAAGATCTCGTGGCACTCGCTACGCGCGTGCTCGAAATCGAGTCCCGTGCTGTTATCGAGCTCGTCTCGAGACTGGACGATACCTTTGCGGACGCCTGCCGACTTTGTCTCGAAACTGACGGTCGCGTAATTGTGACCGGTATGGGCAAGTCGGGTCACATCGGCGGGAAAATCGCTGCAACTTTGGCTAGTACCGGTAC
>JABIUH010000077.1 GCA_018701055.1 Woeseia sp.
ATCTGTTCAGGTGTCGGCGTAACGTTGTTAAATAAGTCGAGCAGTATTGCGTGGGCGGATTTTGCGTTGCCGATGCGCATCAATGCGTTCGCATAGTGGATGATTAGCGATGCATTTCGTGGAAAAAGATTTTGCGCGAACTCGAATGCCTCGATTGACTCAGGCAACAAATCCATCGCGAGGAGGGAGTCGCCAAGACCAATATGGTAGGCGATAATTTCAGGGTCTTTGTTAGCAAGTTCTTCGAAGATCTTATTGGCCTCGACCGGCCTGTCGTCCTGCAAGTAGGCAATTGCCCGACCGTAACGCTCGACGTCAGACTGAAATTCGTACGGTTCGCGTTCGAAGTAAGCCACTGCCGCTTCCGGTGTTTTTTGATCGGCGACGATGATGCGTGTTCGTGCAACCCCGTAAGTAATGCTATCTGCAGTATGTACAGGCGCATAACTTCGTGCGCGTCCGCGAGCTTCAGCAATGCGTGCGCTGCTAACCGGGTGCGTACGCAAAAACTCAGGGACGCGCCGGTCGGTCGGCGTTATGTTTCCTCTGGAGAGGACCTCGAAAAATGATCCCATGCCTTGCGGATCGAAGCCTGCCGCGGCAAGCGAGGAGATGCCGACGCGATCGGCTTCATATTCATTATTTCGGGTAAAATTGATTTGTTGCTGAGCGGCAGTACCTTGTGAGATCGCTATAGCCCCTTGCAGGGCGTCGCTGCTGGCGCCGCCAACAGCGCCCGCGAGAACAGCGCCAAGCATGATGGCGGTACTTAATATGCCTTGCCGTTGAGTGGCATGAATACGGCGTGCAAGATGTCGTTGCGTGACGTGAGCAACTTCATGCGATAGCACGCCAGCCAATTCATCTTCGTTGCGGGTAGCTTCGAGCAGGCCCGTATGGACGCCGATAAAGCCACCGGGCAGAGCGAAAGCGTTAATGGCTGGATTGTCGATCACGAAAAATGAGAATTCGTGAATGCCATCAATATTGGCTTGGGCGGCCAATCGGTGTCCGATCTCATTGATATATTCGGTCACCTGCGGATCTTCAACCAATTCGCCACTCGCACGAATCTGCTGCATGATCGCTAGGCCTATTTTGGCTTCTTCATTTTTCGACAACGCCGCATCGGCTGGACTGCCGATATCGGGCAGATTGATTTCTGCCGCCGGGATGCCGGCAGCAAGTGTCAATCCAACGACGAGCGCCGCGATACTGAATTTTTTAAGTGCCGAAGTTTTCAAAAAACCGTACGTCCACCATGTGTGCGTTATCGCTTACCTTGTTCTCCGACCCTATAGATCGGAGCACGTTCCCAATCATACCCTTTAAGACAAGATGCGGGAGCGATTGATTGCGTTTCACGCAGATCAGTATTTCACATAAGTTGTTGAAAAATAGAATTTTATAGTGCTAGCAATTCTTGACGCTTTGGAGCACCTCGTCTGCGTGCCCTTTGACTTGCAATTTCCGCCATTCCTGTTTGAGTTTGCCGTCCGCACCGATCAGGAAGGTGCTGCGTTCAATTCCCATGTATTTGCGGCCGTAAAGCATCTTTTCGCGGATGACATCGAACTGTTTACAGAGCGTCTCATCCGGATCCGAGAGTAAATCGAATGGAAAACTCTGCTTTGCCTTAAATTTCTCGTGTGATGCGAGGCTGTCGCGGGACACGCCCAGAATAACTGTGTTTTGGCGCTTGAACCTGGCGTGCAGGTCGCGAAAGTCCTGACCTTCAGTCGTGCAGCCAGGGGTTGCGTCCTTTGGGTAGAAGTACAACACGACCTTCTTTCCACGCAGTGTTTTGAGCTGGATGGTCTGGTCGTCGGTCGCGGCACATTTGAAGTCTTTAACGACACGATTGAGGGTTGGGGCTGCCACGAAGGTCTCCTTCAAGTTGTTCTATAGCGTGGTTTATTGACGTAATTTGGACGCGAATTTCGGTGTCGGGTCGTTTTATTGAGCGTATTGCGCTCTATGCTTTGACCGGTTCCAAAATTGAATCGAGATTCAGTTGCTCGCACAATTCGTGAAAGTCTTCCCGCAACTGTCCGATTGGCGCTGAGGCCGGAATGCTCACAGCCATTTGTACTGAGAACATCGGTGCACCTGTATGAGGTGCCGCATAGCGCCGCGTGAGCAGATCCGATATTTCAATTTTTCTTGATGCGAAAAACTCAGATAGATTGAAGACAATGCCTGATTGATCCAGGCAAATGACATCAACACCATACGGTATGCAGTCCTCATGCTCGTTACGCGCCCCGGTTTTCTTGAGGCTGATGTTGAGGTTATGCGCTTTGCTAAGGTCATCGAGCGCCTTTTCCAGCTTGGCTGGTGTGTGCCAATTTCCAGAAATAAGCATCAGAACGGCAAATTCTGACCCGAGTGAGGTCATTCGACTTTCTTCAATATTGCCGCCACAGTCGAGTATCGATCTGCTGATGTCCGTGACGACACCCGGGCGATCCGTTCCAAGCGCTGATAAAACAATGAGTTGTGACATATATGTTATAAACTAAATTAGACGTGAGTTGGTCAGAAAACACATAAGATCGGCGACTGTTTGCCGAGCACATGCATCTTGCTAGTCAGTTGCGAGAACAGTAACATCGCCGCGTTGTTTTGGGCACGGATTTTCTGCGGGCAATCCGGGTCAAATTTATGAAGGACGTTCCGTTACTCAGGAGTAGGGCATGAAGCGGTTAGTAACATTGGGAATTCTTGGCGCGACTGCCAGCATGGTTGGTTGTGGTGGTGCTCCGGATACTTGTGACGAACCGTTGTTTTACGAGTATGCCGAAAGCGGCAAACGAATTGACGTGCCGGATGGTCTCGACGATCTGGCGGCGAGCAGAGAGCTCGTTATTCCAAGCGCATCGCCACGTGAGGCCCCCGAACCGGGTTCGGGCTGTCTTGATAAACCGCCGACGTTAAGCACGGACGTGGAAGGCGAGTTGTACACCGAAGGATAGAGATACGTTCGTTTGATTCCGTGTTTGACGGTGTACGAAATCTAGAATGGAGAGGTGGCTGAGCGGCTTAAGGCGCTCGCTTGGAAAGCGAGTGTACGTTTATAGCGTACCGCGGGTTCGAATCCCGCCCTCTCCGCCAATAGAATAATGTAACATATTGAATAATAAAGAAAACTTGTTGCAAGTTATCATTCAGTACCACAATTAATACCACATAATATTTGCGCTGCTGCATGTGAATAGTGCGTTTGTTTGTGTCGAGGAATGGGCTGGATCAGATGCTCAGCCTCACAATTCTGTCGGCTTGTATTGACAATGTCATGACAAATGTGCATCCTATGTGCATGGTTTGGTTAGCTGAACCCAGAAAGGAGAGAGAAATGGCAACCGCGACAGATGTAATGCAGTTCCGACTCAGAAATGAGGAGAAGGAGCGAATCAAGCGAGGCGCTGATCTTACAGGGGTCCCGGCGTCGAAGTTTGTCCTGCGCGCTGCTCTTAAAGAAGCTGATCACGCAGAGGCTGATCAGGCGTACTTTGCCCTCAATGGCAAACAGTTTGATGCTTTTATGGCTGCTTTAAATGCAGAGCCAACTCCGAACGAAGCGCTCAATAAGCTCCTTCATACTGCTGCTCCTTGGGAATAAATGCATTCCGCGGAGCCTAATGGGCCGCCCCTCACAAAACCAGAAGAGCTAACCCGCGATCACAATATAGCCGGATTCAGTTGCGGTCATGAATCTCTAGATGATTGGCTAAAGTATCGAGCACATAAAAGTAATGTGGCCGGGGATTCCAAGGTATTCGTCATAAACAACGATGCTCGTGAGGTGGTCGGCTATTACGCTATCAGTGCGGCGTCGGTGACTCACGAAGAAGCTATATCAAAAGTAAAGCGCAACGCACCAGACCCGATCTCAATGGGGCTAATCGGGCGTCTTGCCGTACGTGCCGATATGCAGGGGCACAGAATAGGGCCCGCACTTCTAAGAGACGCCATATTGCGGATCGCTC
>JABIUH010000104.1 GCA_018701055.1 Woeseia sp.
AAGTTCATCAATGGGGCGCCACCGACCGTCACTTTGCAGCAGCTTCGAAAATGGCACGTTCAACGCCCCAGGAACGTGGCCGGCTTTCGAGTCAATAGGTTCGGAAACGCCATCGAATCGATTCTTGTCACGCGCATCGAGCAGTGTAAAGTCGCCGCTTTCCTGAGCCGCCACCACTTCCTTCGTGGTGACAATCATCTTCGGATTCGGTTCAAGCTTATAGGCCATAGAATCGATCATCGGGATGTCGACTGATGTTGGCTCGCCAGCGCCCAACCAGGCGGTGATACCTCCATCAAGAACAGCGACATTTGCATGCCCAACCCAACGCAACATCCACCACAAACGAGCGGCAATGGCGCCGTTGCTATTATCGTAGACAACCACCTGCACGTCGTCGCTAACGCCCCAAGCTTCGACTACTGCTTGAAAGTCAGTGATGTCAGGCAAAGGATGTCGCCCACTGTCAGCTGATATCGGACTGGCAAGATCGTGGTCAAGATTGGCGTAGATCGCGCCGTCAATATGGCCTGCCAGATATTCCTGGTACCCCTTTTCTGGCTGCATTAGTTCATGACGGCAGTCGACAACACGGCACGAACCTTCCTGCAACAAAGCGTTCAGTTCGGCGACGCTGATTAGATTCTTGAATATGGTCATCTCTGTTCCTGATTGACGATTTTGTAGGTTTATATAGCGTATTTTGCCTTGTACACACGATTAGGGTCGGACACAATATGCGCCGGCGGCAACGGCTGCCGCTCTGTATCTTAGATGAATGTAGGAGTCCGGTAGTGGATAAGATCCTTGTGGGCCTGAAACGCGTAGTCGATTACAACGTACGCGTTCGCGTCAGGTCGGATGGTAGCGGCGTCGACACTGATGGTGTCAAAATGAGCATCAACCCGTTCGATGAAATTGCCTTGGAAGAGGCGCTTCGCATAAAAGAACGTGGCGAAGCTAGCGAGGTAATCGTCGTCTCGATAGGCACGGCCGATGCACAACAACAACTTCGCACTGGCCTCGCCATGGGCGCCGACAGGGCCATTCTGGTTGAGTCAGACACTGCGGTTGATCCGCTAACCGGCGCGCGCGTGTTTCGTGCGCTAATCGACCGTGAAAATCCGGGTCTTGTCATCCTCGGCAAACAAGCGATAGATGATGACAACAATCAGACCGGGCAAATGCTGGCAGCCTTGTGGGAACGTCCGCAGGCAACATTCGCGTCAAAGCTCGAATTGAACGGCGATAAGGCGACGGTCACACGTGAGGTTGACGTAGGCCTCGAAGTTATCGAAATCGATCTTCCGGCCGTGATTACGACAGACCTGCGTCTGAACGAACCACGGTACGTAAAACTCCCGGACATAATGAAAGCCAAGAAAAAGCCGCTGGACCTAATCCCGCTGGGCGATCTCGGCGTTACTGCCGCGATGCCGATGAAGCAGGTCAATTTTGAACCTCCAGAAGACCGACAAAAAGGCATTATGGTCGACGACGTCGCTGGTCTCGTAGCAGCACTCAAAGAAAAGGGGCTACTTTAATGTCAAAGATACTCATTATTGCTGAGCATGCCGAGGGAAGTGTTAATCCCTGTACTGCAAAGTGTCTTAGTTGCGCGGCAAATATTCCGGATGCGGAAATTCACGTGGCTGTCTTTGCAGTCGATGGTGCCACGCTAGCGAGTGAAATCGCGACACTCGCATCAGTCTCGACTGTTATCCAAATAGACAACCCAGCCAACGCGAATTCTATGGGTGCAATCGTTGCGCCTCAAATTGTTGCTATTGCGGACGGCTATACGCATATCTTCGGACCCTCTACAACGTTCGGCAAAGATCTCATGCCAAGGGTAGCGGCGCTTCTTGGCGTTAACCAAATTAGTGACGTGATGGCTGTTCTGGGTAGTCATAGCTTCAAACGCCCGATTTACGCAGGCAATGCAATCCTCACAGTCGAGGCGCCGGCTGATCTCCCAGTTGTCGCGACCGTACGAACGGCCTCTTACCAGGAGGCAGACAACGGTGGTAACGCCACGATTGAGATTCGAACGGTCGCAGCGGACATCCCTGAACATACACGTTTTATCGAACTTCAGGCTGGGGCTTCAGATCGCCCTGACTTACAAACGGCTGCCAAAGTCATCTCGGGTGGCAGAGCGTTAGCGAGCGCTGAGAATTTTGAAATCATCTTCAAACTTGCGGATGCCTTTGGCGCCGGCGTCGGCGCCTCTCGGGCCGCTGTCGATGCCGGATACGTGCCGAACGAAATGCAGGTCGGACAAACCGGCAAGATCATTGCACCTGATCTCTATGTCGCGATTGGTATTTCTGGCGCCATTCAGCATCTCACTGGCATCAAAGATGCCGGCACTATAGTCGCAATTAACAAAGACGCCGAAGCGCCAATTTTTGAAGTTGCCGACATCGGACTGGTTGGCGATCTATTCACGATCGTTCCTGAATTGGAAGCTGCTATCAGCGGATAGATTTTTTCGCGCAAAAAAATAGGCCGGATACCTTGCAAAAGGTATCCGGCCCTTCTTTTTTATGATTTATGAAAGCGCTTCGAGCACGGACTCCGCTTTACTGACATCGAGCTGACCCGGTGCCTCGACTGCGACGTGTGTCGCGACGCCGTCATCGACAATGATCGCAAATCGTTGGCCACGCATC
>JABIUH010000076.1 GCA_018701055.1 Woeseia sp.
ACGACAGCATTTGATTGGCATCGAGCCATGGCCGCGAAGTCATTTGCCGAAATTGATGATGCCATCACCGCGCCATTACACGGATTTGCCAGTAAAGATGAGTACTACGATCGCTGCAGTTCGGTCGGATTTCTAAGCGCTATTCGCTGCCCAACACTGATCATCAACTCGCTGGATGACCCATTCATGACCCCCGCCGCTATTCCAGACTCGAGCATGCTCTCAGAAACGGTGCAACTTGAGCTCGCCAATCATGGAGGACACGTTGGCTTCATTGACGGCGGTACACCTTGGAGGCCCCAGTACTATCTCCCAGGACGTATCATTCGATTCCTTGATCAACAATTAGCCGAATCCGGGCGCATCGCACGTCCCATGCCCGGAATGTAAAACCGACACCGGAGTTCATAGATGCAAGCAAAATTTCGCCAAATACTTTGGATCTTATGTGGCGCATTGTTTGGCTATGGCATCGCCACAGCCCAGTTTTCCGCCCTCGATCCCGCTCGCGTCGCACCCCATATTTTTGAGAATCTACTCGAGAATGAACACTTACGGGTCCTAAAGGTCACCGAGCGAAACGGGGAGACAGCGCCGCTCCACTCCCACCCGGAGCGTTTGCTGGTGTACCTCAGCCCCTGCGCCTGGATGGATGAAGCCGCTGATGGGACAATGTCCATGCAGTCGTTTCGTTTAGGAGATGCAGTCTGGGTTCACGCCCTCACCCATGGTGGCAAAACAAGCCGGGTGGTACAGGATTGCAGCCGCCTGGAAATTGAATTGAAAAGCATTCCGTAGCGCAACCGATCTCAGGTGAAATCGGCAATAGTCGCCGATAAATGTAGCGATTGCCCAATGCACAGAACGTATAATAATCCAGACAGCAAGACGCTAATCATTTCTGCGGAGAGAGACTAAACATGGCCAACCTTTCCAGACGACAAATTCTGCTGGGTGGCGGTGCATTAATCGGCGCTGGCATGCTTCCCGGTTATGGCCTTTATAGCCCCGCGCTAGCCAAAGAAATGGAACGCGTCGACTACATTATTCGTATGGCGACCAATGAAAACCCATGGGGTCCTTCTCGTGTTGCGCTACAGGCAATGGCTGACTCCATGAAACTGACGAATCAATACGGTGGCGATCGCCGTGGACTGGTTAGCGTTGTGGCAGGCATCAATGAAATGCCGGACGACCACGTTGCCGTAAGCACCGGATCCGGAGAAATTCTTCGTGCCGCAGGACGATTAGTGCGCATGGAAAACGGTTCCGTTGTGTGCGCCGACCCGACCTATCACGACCTCATTCGTTATGCCGAACGTGCAGGCTCAAAAATTATTCGAGTACCGGTTGACGCAGATACGAAACATGTTGACCTAACCGCCATGCACAATGCGATTCGCAAAGATACTCGCTGCGTGTATTTGGCCAATCCGAACAATCCAATCCCGTCCATTATTGAGAAAAATGCACTGCGTGACTTTGCGTTGGAAGTTTCCAAAGAACGTATGGTTTTCATTGACGAAGCGTACTTTGAATTTGTCGATAACGATGACTACGAAACGATGATGGATCTTGTTCGTAATGGACATCAGAATATTATTATCGCGCGCACTGCATCAAAAATTCATGGCCTCGCCGGCATGCGCGTTGGATTCGGATTTGCACATCCGGATATGATTCAACGCATCAACGGTGCTAAAACAGGCGCTCTTAACGTTCTTGGTATTGCCGCAGCAAAAGCAAGTTACCTTGATAATTCGTTTCAAGAGTTTTCAATTCGGACAAATCGCGAATCGCTTAACATTGTGGAAGGTATGCTCGATGAGCACGGCGTACGCTACGTGAAATCAAACGGCAACTTTACGTTTTTCGAAACCGGTCGTGACGTCGCTGAACTTCAACAAGAGTTTATGGCTGAGAACATCATGGTCGGACGTGCCTTCCCACCTATGACCGACTGGTTGCGCGTGAGCATGGCCAAGCCTGCGGAGATGCGTTACTTCGTCCAAGCTTACAAAAAGATTCTTGGCTAGAGTCAGCCGACAACCAACAACGATCTACTCGCGTGCCGGACAAATAAGCCGCATCGCCGTAGGAACGGCATCCTGCCGCGATAAGGTGATGATTCTAACGAGGCGCGAATCGCGGCTGAAAGTCGCTCCTATGGCTTTCTCAACAACCGACCAGGTCATCTACAGCCCATGGAATTTCGTGTTGCTAAGAATCAAGCGTATGTACTTTATTCTTAGCCAAACCCGGGAAGTCGGATTTCAGCCATACGTGTAACGTGTAGCACATCATAAATAGAACCGGCACTGCTGATAAGGATGTCACGACGGTCATCGACTTAACGGTTTCCAAACTATCGGCAACCATCAAACCCGTTGCGACAATTCCTAGAACTCCCGCCCAAACCACACGGTTTATTTTTCCGGGCTCTTGATCGCCAGGTAGGTTCTTCGTACAGATCCCTGCCAACACGTATGCAGCCGAGTCAAAGGTCGTTGCATAAAAAATGACAGACAACACAGTAACAACCGTAAGAATAAATGTTGGTGCAGGTAGTTGCGCGATCACCTCCGCGACCAACGTCGACATACCCGGACCGTTGATAATAGCAATTGCATCGATCACATTTTCACTTTGCAAATACAAAACGTACGCACCGGCAATACTCATGAATAGAAAGCAGCCAAGACTTCCCAATCCAATGATGCCGACGACGACCTGCTTAATCGTGCGACCTCTCGAGATGCGTGCAAAGAATAATCCCATCATCGGCGCATACGCAAACCACCAGGCCAGATAAAAAACCGTCCATGCTTCAGGAAAGCCGCTGCGTTCAATGGGGTCCGTCCAAAAACTCATACGCGCAAAATTGTCTATAAACAAACCGATACTATTCACGCTCATATTCAGAATATAAATTGTCGGGCCAAGGATCAGAATAAAAGCGAGCAGGAAAAACATTAGACCGATGTTGATGTCGGCCAAAACCTTAATGCCTTTCTTCAATCCCTTGTAGGCACTGATGCCAAATATCACGGTCCATACGAGAATGACGACGATTTGCGTTAGCAGATTATCAGGAACACCAAACAGTTTAACTACCAGCGATGAAACCAACGGAACGCCAAATCCGATCGACGTAGCCACGCCACCGACAATGCTAATCACAACAAGAATATCGATCACTGTTTTGGCCCGAGGCCGAATCGACTCCGGCAATGCCGCGTCGCAAGTATCACTTATGCGCAGGCTTTTACCTTTTCGCACGTAAAGCATGTACGCAATCGGGATCGACGGCAGGCAGTAGATTGCCCAGGGCGCCAGACTCCAGTGAAAGATCGGGTAGAGATGCGCCAGCTCGATCGACCGTGTGGAACCAACTTCCGCACCGAGCGGCGGTGTTTGAATGTAGAAAATGGGTTCAGCAAATCCCCAGGCAATCAATGAGGCGCCCATGCTGGCTGTAAACATCATGGCGACCCAACTAACGGTCGAATATTCCGGTTTCTCTGTTGCCGTGCCGAGTTTGACACTGCCAAAACGGCCGAAGGCAAGCCAACCGGCAAAAAGTAACGGCATAACGCCGGTCAGCAAATACAACCACCCAAACTGAAAAGTGATGGAACGCATTGCATCCTGAGCGAGTCTTGCCGAGCCCTCAGGAAAAATGATTAAAAGGAGACTCGCAAACAGCACAGCACCCATCGAAATGATGGTAACTCGCTTGTCGATGACGGGTGTATAGGGGGATGGCTGGTCCGAACCAGCGGCGTGATCATTTTGCATCGAGCCATTATAGACAAACCGGGCCGATCTTTGCGCCCTAGCATCTAAATCGCGATGGCGCTCTTGTGGACTTCATAAAAAAAAGCCCGATGACCTATCGGTCATCGGGCTTTTTCTTTCTCTACAAGCCTGATGCCCTTACGACACAAGACCCGGATTGTGACTTGATCAGGCTATTCAGATTAGGCGTCAACGTCTTTCATACTAAGACGCACACGTCCTTGACGATCAACTTCAAGCACTTTGACCTTCACTTCGTCGCCTTCTGATAACTTGTCGCTGACTTTCTCAACTCGCTCGTCTGAAATTTGCGAGATGTGCACAAGCCCATCCTTGCCAGGAAGGATGGTCACAAATGCGCCAAAGTCCATCAATTTAGCAACTTTGCCGTCATAGATTCGACCCACTTCAACGTCAGCAGTAATCAACTCAATACGACGTAACGCCTCTCTACCGGACTCGCCATCAACCGATGCGATTCTAACTGTTCCGTCATTGTCGATATCGATCGTCGCACCCGTCTCTTCGGTCATCGCGCGAATAACAGCACCGCCCTTACCGATGATGTCGCGAATCTTTTCCGGGTCGATCTTGATGTTGATGATGGTCGGTGCCCATTCAGACATCTCTTCACGATGCGTACTGATGACCTTGGCCATTTCAGCAAGAATATGCAGCCGTGCGACTTTCGCCTGATCGAGCGCAACGCTCATGATCTCTTTGGTAATGCCCTGAATTTTGATATCCATTTGTAAGGCGGTAATACCACCTTCAGAACCGGCAACCTTGAAGTCCATGTCGCCGAGGTGATCTTCATCACCGAGAATATCCGTGAGCACTGCAAATTTATCCCCTTCCTTAACCAAGCCCATCGCAACACCCGCAACTGGTGCTTTAGTTGGAACGCCGGCATCCATGAGCGCGAGACTCGTGCCGCAAACTGATGCCATTGAACTGGAACCGTTTGACTCGGTGATTTCAGACACAACCCGTATGACATACGGGAACTCATCCATGCTTGGCATTACAGCCTGCACACCGCGTTTTGCTAATTTTCCGTGGCCAATTTCACGTCGTTTAGGAGAGCCAACAAAACCGGTCTCGCCAACGCAGAATGGAGGGAAGTTATAATGCAACATGAACGCCTCTTTGCGCTCGCCTTCAATCGCGTCAATGATCTGCGCATCACGTCCTGTTCCAAGCGTGGTGGCAACAATGGCTTGAGTCTCACCACGAGCAAACACAGCAGATCCATGTGTGCGAGGAAGCACACCGACCTGAACGTCAATGGCGCGTACGGTTGTCGTGTCGCGACCATCAATACGTGGTTCGCCTTCAATCACTCGACTGCGAACGATGTTCTTTTCTAGCTTGGCAAGCGCACCCTTCACTTCGTCAGCGGACCAACGAGCGTCATCGCCAGACGCTAATGATTCGATCGCTGCGCTTTTTGCAGCGCCAACACCCGCTACGCGAGCAACCTTATCGGTAACTCGGTATGCATCAGCCAAACCAGATTCTGCTGCAGTCTTGACTGCCGCATCCAAATCTTCGTCAGTCGGAGGCGCCTGCCAATCCCATGCTGGCTTGCCAACTTCAGCGGCAAGCTCTTTGATTGCTGCGATCGCAACTTGCATTTGATCGTGGCCGAAGACAACAGCACCGAGCATGACTTCTTCTGAAAGAATGTCGGCTTCCGATTCAACCATTAGGACTGCATCGGTGGTGCCTGCAACGATAAGGTCCAAATCCGACTCGGCTAGAGCTGCCAATCCTGGATTGAGAATATAGTCGCCATCTTTGTAGCCTACTCTAGCGGCAGAGATCGGTCCTGCGAATGGCATACCGGATATTGCCAATGCCGCAGAAGCACCAATC
>JABIUH010000323.1 GCA_018701055.1 Woeseia sp.
AACACCCACGGCTTCCCAGCCAAAAAACAACTGCAGGAAATTGTTGGACATCACCAGCATCAGCATGGCAAAAGTAAACAACGAGATGAAACTGAAGAAGCGTTGATATCCCGGATCATCCTGCATGTAGCCAATGGTGTAGATATGCACCATCCACGACACGAAGGTGACAACCACCATCATCAATGCCGAAAGCCGGTCGATCAGGAAGCCCACTTCCATTCGAAGCCCGTCACTGACTGCCCACGTATAGAGGCTGTAATTCTCTGCGACGCCGCCATCCAGATAAAGATGCTTGAGAACAACCATGGACAGAACAAATGACAATCCAACTGCAATATTGGTAATCCAATGCGCAGCACTGCGCCCAATAGTATTGCCAAATAAACCGGCAATGATGGCAGCAGCCAACGGGGCCAAAACAATTGTGAGATGAATACTATGCATTCCGTTAGCCCTTCATCGAGTCCATCTCCTGGACATTGATAGAACGACGGTTACGGAAGAGCACGACTAAGATTGCGAGCCCAATGGCGGCTTCTGCGGCGGCCACGGTCAGTATGAAGAAGACAAATACCTGGCCGGTCTCATCTCCCAAATGCCGCGAAAACGCGATGAAGTTAAAATTAACGGCGAGCAACATCAACTCGATGCACATCAATAATAGAATCAAATTACGACGATTGATGAATATCCCCGCGATGCTTAATGCGAACAGCAACGCAGATAACGTTAGATAATGGCCAAGGCCGATCACGATTCGGTCTCCTTGCCTTCAGATGCCATTTTGACAATACGAATTCGATCGCTCGCTTTTACCGCAACCTGAGCGGAAATATCCTGTTGTTTGAGACCAGGCCGTTTACGCATCGTCAGCGTAATCGCAGAGATTATTGCCAGCAATAAAATAACCGCGGCAATCTCGAACGCGTAGACGTGCTCCGTATATAGAACAGCCCCTAATGCTTTGGTGTTGCTATAACCCTCGGCCAATACGCTGAAGTCATTCCCAGCCCCGGCAGCCGAACCACGAGCCATGATGATCTGGATCAGCTCAAAAACCATGAGCCCGGCAATTGCGAGTCCTAACTGCCAATATCGGGTGTACCCCTGGCCGCCGCGTTCGATATTAATGTCCAGCATCATGACGACAAACAAAAACAACACCATCACTGCGCCGACATAGACGAGGACCAATACGATTGCGAGAAATTCGGCCTCAATCAAAAGCCACAACATCGCGCTTTGGAAGAACGCCAACACCAAAAACATGACGGCATGCACTGGGTTCCTGGCAAATATTACGCCCAACGCAGCACCGACCAATACAGCCGCAAAAACGTAAAACAAGATAGCGTGAAACAACATCGTCTACCTGTACTTCGCGTCAGCGGCTTTGTCAGCAGAAATCATGGCATCGTATTTATCACCAATGGCCAACAATTTATCTTTCGTCATGATGTTTTCGCCGGGCTCTTCCATGTGGTATTCGTGAATACGTGTCTCAACGATCGCATCGACAGGACAAGCCTCCTCACAAAAGCCACAGTAAATACACTTGAACAAATCGATGTCATACAGCGTGGTTCGGCGCGTGCCATCATCACCAACATCAGACTCAATGGTAATCGCGAGTGCCGGACAGACGGCCTCACAGAGTTTGCAGGCGATGCAGCGTTCCTCACCATTCGGATAGCGACGTAGGGCATGCAGTCCCCGAAACCGTGGTGATTGCGGTGCCTTTTCTTCCGGGTAGTGAACGGTCACTGCCGGTTTAAACATATTGCGTAAAGTGACAGAAAGCCCCTGCCACAGCTCCCACATCGTAAATGTCTTGATGTAGCTCTGTAACTTACTCATTGCAAACCCTTGAGATAAATACCGTCATTGTTCATGCCCATGGCCCTACTTTCATCCATGACATCACACCCTCGACGACAATCCACACAATCGTCACCGGGATAAACACTTTCCAACCCAGGCGCATGATCTGGTCATAGCGGTAACGCGGAAATGTCGCTCGTAACCAAAAGAAAACAAAAATAAAGAAACAAATTTTGATGATGAGCCACAACAAAGCGGGCTCTCTCAAAAAGTGTCCCTCACCCAGGAATGTCCACCCCTCAAAAAATGAGTTGTAGCCACCCAGGAAGAAAATTGACGTTAAAGCCGAGATTAAGATGATGTTGGCGTATTCACCCAGGAAGAACAGTGCGAAAGCGACCCCGGAATATTCCACATGAAATCCAGCGACAATTTCAGACTCGCCTTCAGCAACATCAAATGGCGCTCTGTTGGTTTCTGCTACGCCTGAAATTAAGTAAACAAAGAACAATGGCAGCAACGGCAACAAGAACCAATTTAGAAAACCGCCGGATTGCGCTTCAGTAATAACGCCGAGGTTGAGGCTTCCAGCAGCCATTAGTACGCCTACCAACGCAAATCCCATGGCAATTTCGTACGCGACGATTTGTGCTGCGGAACGCATTGCGCCGAGCAGCGCGTACTTCGAGTTTGAAGCCCAACCGGCTAGAATAACGCCGTAAACACCAACCGATGTCAGCGACAGCACATACAAAAGCCCGGCATCAATATTCGCGATGACGAAAGTGTCGGTGAGTGGAATAACCGCCCATGTTGCCAACGCAGGAATCAATGTCAGCAACGGCGCAATTATGAATAAGAATCGATTCGATTTGGTCGGAACGATGACTTCTTTGACCAATAGTTTGATGACATCTGCAAACGGTTGTCCTAAACCCAATGGGCCTACCCGATTGGGACCGATTCGCCCTTGCATGGCACCAATGACTTTTCGTTCGAAGTAAGTTGTAAATGCAACACTAAGAATTACGGTGATCATGACAACCATGATCCAAAACGTCGTCTCAACAAGATATTGCATCAATGGCGGCAGCATTCCCCATACCGACAGCCACGCATTGAGAACGAAGTCAGGAATCAGCGCTTTCATAATTCCTCGGTACCTGCACGAAGCGCCTCAGGTGTTAGTTGCAGCGCGGTTGCTCGTCGCACCACTCCATCAATCTCGTAAATCGGTACGTCGATCTGCTCGGAAGGTGCGTCCTCGCCATTAACCTTGGCAAGTGGCTTGGTTCCTGCAGTCGCCTGACCGGACTGCACTTCGCCGACCTGTGCCGTAATCTCTTCGCGCACCTCTTCATTGGTGTCGTAGTCAAAACCTTCGGCGTCGAGCAAATTGCCCAATACGCGCAACACTTTCCAACCAGGACGTGCCTCACCAACAGGATTAGCGATACCCGCGAAGCTCTGCCAACGAAGTTCACAATTGACGAACGTTCCGGCTGTTTCGGCAAACGTCCCAATTGGCAACATTAGGTCCGTCGACTGCTCCAATGATTCGCTGCTGTACGGCGTCAATGCGGCAACAAATTTTTGCTCCGCTAATCCAGAGCCTGCGTTAGCGATGCAGGTCAGGTCTGCATCTGGCTCCAGCCCAAATAAGAGCACAGCATCCAGGGAACCGGCGCACATTTCGGCGGCGTTCATGCCGACTTTTTCTCGCCTTGTCCCACCTTGTGCTTTATGCGGCAGAACGCCGGCTAAGTAGCCGCCGGCAGAATTCGCGCCTTCCGTTAGCGTCCCAAAACTGGCATCCGCTGATGCAGCAATAAACGCGGCCAGGGCTCGAATTGCCGCAGCTGCTTTGTGTCGACCTGCGATGAGGCCGGTGATCACTTGCGCCCTATCGGCTGATTGCAGAGATTTTGCGATCATTTTTTGAGTTGCCGTTGGGTCGACGCCTGCGCATAGTTCGCTAATGTTTGCAGGCAAATTGCTTGTCGCCAACGCGACTGCGATTCCGGCAAGCTGCTCCACCAATCCGGCGCCGTGAACATGCTTATGAAGGTCAAAGTGATAGTCGAACTCAGCATGATTGACTACATTGACTTCGCAGCCATTCAGCGCGGCCTTCCGCATGCGATGCCCGATGATTGGCGCTTCTTTGCGTACATTTGATCCAACAATCAAGAGCGCGTTTGCTGATTCGATCGCTTCGATACTACTGCCGAGCTCAGGAACAGTCGGATCGTTCTCCTGATCTGAGAAATCTCGCTGACGGATTCGGTGATCTATATTATGAGTCCCGAGGTGATCTGCCAGACGGGCTAACAAGTGGAATTCTTCTAACGTGGAACTAGGCGAGGCCAGAATTCCGATTTTCTCCGAAGCCGCAGCCCGCAAACTCTCAGATAACTTCTTAAGCGCCTCATCCCAGCTCACGTCTTCCCATACATCGCCGGATTTAAGCCGTGGTCTCAAGAGTCTGTCTTGACTGTAAACGCCTTCATAACTAAATCGATCACGATCAGAAATCCAGGTTTCGTTGATCGCTTCATTCTCGCGAGGAACGATTCGTTTCACGGTGCCCCGTAAAATATGCGCATACATATTTGAACCAACGCAGTCATGTGGCGAGACGGTTGCCCGTTGCTGCATTTCCCATGCGCGTGCACTGTATCGATAAGGTTTGTTATTTAGCGCGCCGACCGGGCACAAATCGATAATGTTGGCAGACATCTCGTGATCGAGGCTCTTCTCAACATAGGTGCTAATCTTCATGTCTTCGGCACGACCAATTGTACCGAGCTCCTGCAGGCCGGTAATTTCCTCGCCAAAGCGGACACAACGCGTGCAGTGAATACAGCGCGTCATATCGGTCGATACAAGCGACCCGATATCTTTGTCTTTTACGACGCGCTTGCGCTCGTTGTAGCGCGACACATCCCGACCAAAGCCTAAGGCCTGGTCCTGCAACTCGCACTCACCACCCTGATCGCAAATCGGGCAGTCAAGCGGATGGTTGATTAACAAAAACTCCATGGTTGCTTTTTGTGCCGAAATCGCGGCAGCCGATTTCGTAAATATTTTCATGCCGTCCATCACAGGCGTTGCACACGCCGGCATCGGTTTCGGTGCCTTTTCGACTTCCACGAGGCACATACGACAATTTGCCGCGATTGACAGCTTCTGGTGATAACAAAAACGTGGGATATAGGTGCCGACTCTATCAGTCACCTCAATGATCATCTGCCCTTTTTTGGCTTCAACTTCCTTGCCGTCGACTTCGATTTTGACAGTATCGTCGCTCATGCTGCCGCCTCAGAAGGATCGTCGACAATACTGCGACCGTTGTTGCGTACCATGTACTCGAATTCGTGGCGAAAATGTTTAAGGAAGCTCTGTACAGGCCAGGCGGCCGCATCACCCAATGCGCAAATCGTATGGCCTTCAATCTTGTTAGCCACGTCGACCAGCTTATCGAGATCATCCTCAGACCCTTCACCATCGACAATCCGACACAACATGCGATATAACCAGCCCGTACCTTCGCGGCACGGCGTGCACTGTCCGCAGGACTCAGCCATGTAGAACCTTGCGATTCGGCGCAGCACTTTGACCATGCAGGTCGTGTCATCCATCACCATGACCGCGCCCGTACCGAACGAAGATCCGTTTTCCTGCAGTGACGTGTAATCCATGGTGCAGTTCATGATGTTCGCGGCAGGCATGACCGGTACTGACGAACCGCCAGGAATAACCGCCTTTAATTTGCGCCCGCCAAGAACACCACCACAAAGTTCCAATAGATCTTTAAATGGGATACCCATCGGTACTTCATAATTGCCAGG
>JABIUH010000075.1 GCA_018701055.1 Woeseia sp.
AGATTTTCTTGTTTGGTCGACTTGAATTTGGGGAGACGTAGTAGAGCGTCTTCGCGAGGAGCGCAGCGACGCGGCGATCCACTTGGTAACGGGCTGAAGCATTGATCGATAAGATTGCGTCGCTGCGCTTGCAAAGACGGACCATCTCAATCGAAGCACATTCGTCCTTGCCCCACGTAAGTGGGACAGCAATGGGTTCGACCCCTTTTGTGATGAATCTAATGGCCGCATCTACACCTTGTAGTGACATTGAATAAAAGATTCAGCGTGATGAGTGTGTCGTTCTTGACGGCGCCACCGAGCCGCTACACTGGATAATCCTGGCTCGGGAACAGAACGGGTTTCTGGAAATGCCATCACCCTTTGGCCTTTGCTCCAATACTTACAGTTGTCTTATTGCCGACGTCTGCTAGTGTTATAAGACAGAAATTGAGATCACAAAATAAGAAGAGGATTGTCAATGACTTATCAATCGCGTGGAAATCTAGGACTCGTTGTAATATCTCTCATCGCGGGCGTTGCGCTAACGTTGGCCGTTCAAACGATGTCGCCTTTGGGCAAAACAGCTCTTGCCGCGGATGCGGTTGATCTTTCACCGCCGAAAAGCTGGACCGTCGCTGATTTGAATGCAATGGAGCTCGACGCGCTTCCTGATATTGATTGGATGCCTGTTGAAAGTGGCACCCACCGTAACAGCGGGTCTGTCTTGTTTGAAGGCGAGAATAGTGTTTCGTTGTGGGCCGCAGGACCAGCCAAACTCCTTTTCGACAAGCCAGTCACCTACGATGAATTTGTTCTCGTGCTAAAAGGTGAACTCATTCTTTCAGACAATGATGGGAACTCAGCTACCTATAAAAAAGGTGACATGTTCGTGGTTCCAAAAGGTTTTGTGGGCGCCTGGGAAATGACGGAAGAATATCGCGAGTTTATTGTGATAAATGCGGTCACCTGTAACGCTGACTAACGAAGCAAAGCGACCATCGAATATGCTGAGTATTGTCGCTTTAGGCCCACACAATGTGTAGTGCACAGGGAAATTATGTACCTGGGTATTACAATACGCGTGGAAAACAGTTTGAGGGGGAGAACATGTCGACTCGAGATACAATTCGATTTCTGATTCTTGCAACCGGTCTCACCATATACGGAAATGTGTTGATGGCGGCCGGCGATGTTTCCAACGACCGTATCATCGAAGAGGCACAAACCGGAGAAAACTGGTTTCTCAAGGGCGGCGGCTTTGATGGCCAGCATTACTCGCCGCTGGCCCAGGTCGATGACGAGAATATTTCTGGTCTCGGGCTTGAATGGGCGGCGGATCTGCCAACCCAGGATGGCATCTCCACAACGCCAATTGTGATTGATGGTGTCATCTACCTTTCCGGCGCCTACTCGATTGTCTTCGCAGTCGATGCGAAAAATGGCGAAATACTTTGGACCTACGATCCCGAAGTACTCAAGGCACTTGTGGACACGCCGAGCGTCTCCTGGATATCGAGAATAAACCGCGGCGTGGCCGTTTGGGGCGACAGCGTTTATGCGACTACCGCAGACTGCCGCCTGATCGCGCTTAACGCCGAAACAGGCGAAAGACGGTGGGCGAAACAAACTTGTGACAATGAACAGGGCTATTCGATATCCGACTCCCCGTATGTTGGCGGCGGAAAAGTATTCGTTGGAAACGCGGGCTCCGAGTCCCAAAAAAATAATCGTGGTTACGTTTCTGCGTACGATGCCGAAAGTGGTGATCTTGCCTGGCGTTTCTACATCGTGCCCAGCGACGATCCGGCAGAGAACAACACGCCGGCGTTAAAGATGGCAGCAACAACGTGGTCCGGAGACACGCTTGCGACCGTTGGCGGCGGTGGCAACAACTGGAATGAAATGACCTACGACCCGATGTCGAATCAGTTGTTCTTTGGCACTGCAGGCTCAAATCGCTACGCACACGCTGAGCGCAGTCCGGATGGCGGTGACAACCTGTTCCTGTCATCCGTTATCGCTGTCAATGCAGACACCGGTGAATACAACTGGCATTACCAGACTGTCGACAAGGACAGCTGGGACTATAACGCGACAATGAACATCGTCCTCGCCGATCTCAGAGTCGACGACGAGGATCGTGAAACCCTACTGATTGCGCCGAAAAACGGCTTTCATTACACGCTCGACCGGAACACTGGTGAATTGTTGACCGCGGGAAAATTTTCCAAGGTCAACTGGGCAACCCATATCAATATGGAAACCGGCCGACCGGTTTATGATCCTGCCGGTGATTACTGGAACGCACCTGGCGGCGAGTCGGTTTTGGTCTGGCCGAATTTCTGGGGATCGCACAGCTGGAATCCGATGGCGTTTCATCCGGAATTGAACCTTTCATACATACCGGTTATCGACCTGCCATCGTCGATGAACAAGCAGGGCGACCACGAGGACGTTGTCGTGCTGACAGAGGTCGACGGACAACCGCATGCGCCTGGCAAGTTAGTCGCATTCGACCCTGTTACGCAGAGCATCCGATGGTCCGTGGAGCATTCGCTGCCGTATAACGGCGGGCTCATGGCGACAGGCGGCAATCTCCTCTTCCAGGGCAATGCCGACGGGCGCTTTGTCGCCTACGCGGCAGACTCCGGGGAACAGCTCTGGTCAGTCCAGACAGGGTCCGCCATTAACGCAGCACCCGCCACCTATTCGATCGATGGCACACAGTACGTACTGATTCCGGTCGGCGCTGGTGGTGGACTTCAGTACCTGTACCCGCAATTGCACTCCACCAACGAGTCAAACGGCCCGACGCGCCTGATGGCGTTCTCACTGGAGGGCGCAGCTGGCATGCCAGAGGTCACGTCAGCATACCCGCCTCTGCCGGAACAACCAGGCCTCGAGGCAAGCGCCGACACGATCGAATCAGGAAAAGCCTTGTATGCAAAAAATTGCAGGTACTGTCACGGTTCAGGTGCCGTTACCCGATTTGGCGGTTCGGTGCCAGATCTGCGGTTCGCAAGCATGGATACGCATGCAACCTGGCACGGAATTGTGATCGGCGGCGCTAAACGGGCCAATGGCATGCCGAGCATCGAGATTCAAATAGAAGAATCGGAAGCAATCAGAAATTACATCTTGTCTCTATCTTACGCGCTCCGCGCGGGTCAGTAATTGGTATTCCGAACGATGAATGTCGACAGGACTTCGTCAGCTGGGATCGGTCGAAAAGAATAACAGGGTTGATCGAATGGCGAATGAACTGACTGCCTTAAGTACGATATTTACCGAGTTCTATTACTGGGTGACCGTCGTATTTATGTTTCTGATACATGTTGGTTTTTGCATTTATGAAGTCGGCGTATCACGGCGAAAGAATCACATGCATACGCTGATGAAAAACACGATGATCGTGCCATTAGTGACCGTCACTTTCTATCTGTTTGGTTGGTGGATTTACTCCGCCTTTCCAAATGGCCCTTTCATTATTGGTGACTTGGTCGAGGCACCCTGGGCGACTCCCTGGAGCGAACTGATGGGTTCGCATATGGGCGGCGCCCCGGCGTCTGCTGGATTAACTGCGGATGACACCGCCAGCTGGGCCAGACTGAACGGGGTGCTCTGGGCGGCGTTTTTGCTGTTTTCGTGGACTGCCGCGTCGATCGTGTCCGGCGCCTGTATCGAACGCATTCGGTCAAACGCCTTCTGGATTCTTGCGGTATTGATCGGTTCAGTAATGTGGATTATCGACGCAGCCTGGGGCTGGCATCCGCAAGGCTGGATGGTGCAGATACTCGGTTATCACGACGCCTACGCATCGGGAGTGATTCATGCAATTGCCGGTGGATTCGCACTCGGTATCCTCGTTGTGCTGGGTCCGCGGATCGGCAAATTCAGAGAAGACGGCTCGCCGCGAGTGATTCCACAGCACAATCCCTGGTTGACGACGGTCGGTTTGTTCCTGATCTATACCGGGTTCTGGGGATTTTACGCCGCCTGCAATATTCCGATCCTGGACGTGCAACAGGGTGATGGCATCTTTTTCTCGGCGACCAATATCTACCTCGTACCAACGACTCTGTCTGCAATCACTTTTAACTTTCTGATGTCGCTTGCCGGCGGTCTGATGGCGGGCTATATCGTTTCCAAAGGTGATGCGTTCTGGACCTACTCGTCCGGGCTGGCTGGAATAATTGCTGCATCTGCCGGTAACGATCTTTATCACCCAATCCAGGCCATGTTCATCGCGGCAGCCGGCGTCGTGTTCATGTACAAAATGCACCACTGGGTAGAGCAAAAATTCAAGATAGATGACGCGGTGAGTGCGGTAGCGGTGCACGGTTATGCCGGTTTCTTCGGCGTGTGCATCGCCGGGTTCGTGCTGTGGGGCTACCCCTCATCGCCGAATCCGGAGTACGCCGTAATAACACCATGGGGCCAGATTGCCGGGGCCATCATCATGTTCTGGGTGCTTGGTTTCGCGCCCGCATTCCTGGTCGCGAAATTATTGGCAAAATTGAATATGTTGCGCATACCCATGGAAATTGAGCTGGTGGGGCTCGACGTCGCACTGGAGATAAAAGCTGAAATAGCTGCGAAGGACCTCATCGGCGCGGAGCGAGAGAAGGCTGCCACAATAGGAATCGATTGAATTTACACAGGCGAATTAGACAAAGGATCATGCTATGTCCACCGGCAATATTCAGGACTTTTTAGGGAACATTGCAGAGATTGGCCCAATGTATCCATTCGTTGGATGGGAGTGGCTTTTCACATTGCTTTGTTTTGTGTTTTGGATCGGTTGGCATAGCTGGCAGATTCGTCACGAAAGCAGGGAGTTCAGAGAAGAAGCGGAAAACTATATCAGCAAGGAGATTCTCGAACGCGTGTCTGATCGCGAGGCAGCCGATCCGGACGTTCACTGAATATATTTGGAACCTGGCTTTCCCAACTCCGGTATTCGGAGTGCCTCGATTCTCTGCACAACATCGATCCCACGGTTCCATGTGAAATCTCCAGATTCGTCTTTGCGAGCGCAGCGACCCAATCGCCTGGAGCGATTTGGGACGAGCGAAGCTCGCCCGAAGGGCCGGCAACACGATGTTGCCGGTCGCCCAATCCATCAATCATTGAATTAACTAGATTGCTTCGTCGGCTGTGCCTCCTCGCAAAGACGTGCGGAGGTGCCTGTCCCATTGTTTCGCGACCCCTTTTTCTAACGATTACGATCATAGACACCGATATCGGCGTAACCCGTGCCACTACAAGAGGAAGATCCGTACTGCGTAAACTTCTGCACACGCGGTCCGGACTGGACTTCTCCAGTATAAATACTGCCGGCGGAGTCGACGGAAAGAATATGGAGCCAATGGAATTCTCCAACTTGTCGTCCGCGTCGGCCGATACGATCCAGTTCAGTTTGGTTTTCCCGATTAACAATATAGAAGGTCCCATTGGCCAGGTCTGCGACATATAGACAGGACTGATCGGGGTCCGCAGAAAACGCGGCGGAGACGGCCGTACCACTAGCAGTATAGGGCGCGATAGGAATGTCCCTGACGAAGCCACAGAGACCGGGTTCAGTATTCGGGTTGGCACACTCGCCCAGACCTACTTTGCTCGCTTCAAAAACCTGAATACGATTATTGCTACGGTCACAGGCATATAGCAGACCGTCGTTACTCAACTTGGCACAGTGCAAGGGACTCCGGTAAAACAGGGGGTTCAAATTGCCGGCTTGATAATCGGCCGCCCAGGGCCCCGCATTGTATGGATCGATATCGGTTCCTTCCGGGTCATCCACCGGGTTTTGTCCATAGGCGCCAAAATGACCGATGTACTGGCCGTTTTCGGCATCGACAATCAGAATTCGACGGTTACCGTAACCATCAGCGATGTACATCCGATTGGTTTCTGGATCAACGCTCATATCAGCGACCCGATAAGGTTGCGGCGTACCATTTGGGCCGCTATTGATATCTTCACTGTCCGGTCCCTCGGCACCGGCATGACCAATCTGATAAACAAACTCACCATCGGCTGTGAATTTCAGGATGTGAGAATCATTGCCATAGGTTGCCGCCCAGGGAAACTGCCCGGTAGCACCCGTGCCGTTGCCCGAGACATAAACAAAGTCATTGTGGTCGACATAGATCCCGTGCTCTGTTCCCGGCCAGAAACAGCCATCTGCCTCGCGGCAATTATTGGCCAGGAAATCGGGGTCCTGAGGCCCGCCCCAGGCATCCAGCAAATTACCGTCCGTATCGAATTTGAGGACTGCAGGCGCAACGCCACAGCAACCCGCGATTTGTTCCGCCAGCGCTCTGGAAAAACCCAGTGCATCGATCGGACTGCCATTGGCATCTGTACCTGCGACACCAAGACCGCGAACAGAACTTTCATCCAAAGATCTTCCGCGGTGGTATACCCAGACATTATCGTGGGAATCGACGGTCAGCCCACCCACCTGACCGATCAACCAATTATTGGGTAAGGGTTTAGGCCAGCTGGGATCAACCACAAATCCAGGGGCAGTCGCTCCTGGAGGAACTCGAGGTTCAGAACGCGCCATCAACCGCTCAAGCGTCTTGTTTGTCAGCGGTCCCGGTGCAGCAGTCGTCTGCACCGCAACTGGCGCGCTGTCCGCAGGGTCATTGGCCTCTGTATTGGGATCAGAACATGCCAGGAGAGTTAACAAACCAGCGATCAAAGCGATAAGAGAAGTGCATTTTGTTTTTAACATTATGTTTTCCGACTAAGGCGTTTTCGAGCGTCTGTTGATAATGTAACTGATGAAGACGGCCTGTTGAATATTTCGACCTCTACACGGTTACGCAACGAATAAGGAACAGGCACAAATTAGCAAAATATGTGGACTAGTACGTCTTTTGTGCAGCAATGCAGCTACGTGAGCTAGCGGCAATGATAGAAAGCGGGTTCGGTGCCTGATGGTTATCGAACAATAAGGACACCCACGACTGATGCGCTGATATTCGATTTGCCTGCGAATGCTCATACTGTCCATGCGTATGCTAATGGGCCAAATTAATTATGGGTGTCCTTTTAGTACCAGACTCAATCAATGGCAGTTAAATCGCCAAACCTGCGAATTAAAAATAGGCGCTTCGGTTGGAGACGCCTGTCAATGGCCGCCTGGACTGCGGAGGTGCCTGTCCCATTGTTTCCATTGTTTGCGAAGGAGACCGGCGCTCACTGTTCTATACTAAACTGAATTTCCCAGAATAATCCGGTGCCTGTTTGCGGTTGCACCTGGAAACCAGGAGTCGTCAAACCATGTGGAGAACAATTTTTCGCACCCTTTGCGGGCTTGTGTTGGCTGCAGCACTCAATGGCTGCACTGATCCTGCGAATCATGTGTCGGTCGATGCCGCGGACACGATCTATGTCAACGGCGAGGTGTATACAGGCGTTCCAGCCGATGCAACAAAGGCACACACTGCGGTAGGCGTTCGTGACGGCGAGATCATTTTTGTCGGATCAGATTCCGGCGCTCGCAGCATCGCCGGCGAATCAACTGAGCTAGTCGACCTGGGCGGCGCCATGATGCTGCCCGGATTATTCGACAATCACGTGCACGCAGGTTCTGGTTACGGTACTTTGATGGAATGGGAGGGTGGGCTCATCTTCGAGGTGCCTGGCTGGGTTC
>JABIUH010000373.1 GCA_018701055.1 Woeseia sp.
AAAAATGGCGTGGTGTCTTTGCCGGTGATGCCGCGTCGATTCATTTCTTCGAGTGCCTGCTCAATCGTCGCGTCAATTTCCTGAGGGTTTAAGGCGAAAGCTTCAGGCACTGGATTTGTGATCAACATTGCGCCATCCAGTCCTAGACTAAACTTGGCGTGCAGTGCCTTGGCGACGGTTTGTGCATCGTCAGCTCGATAGTCAACGCTAAAACCACTACTGCGCGCGTAAAATGCCGGAACAGTATCGGTTTGGTATCCCACGACGGGAACACCCAAGGTTTCGAGATACTCCAACGTGCGTCCGATATCGAGTACGGATTTGACGCCCGCGCAAACGACAGCAATATTGGTGCGAGCTAACTCTTCCAGGTCGGCAGACACGTCCATCGTTTCTTCTACACCACGATGAACACCGCCAATTCCACCGGTCGCCATAAATTCTATGCCGGCCAGCGCTGCAATGATCATCGTAGTCGCAACAGTCGTCGCTCCATCTCTTTTGGTTGAGACGATGAATGGAATATCCCGTCTGCTTGTCTTTGTGACATCTGTTCCGGCTTTGCCTAGATAGTCGATTTCGTCGGTCGTCATGCCAACACATAGCCGGCCATCGAGTATCGCTATCGTTGCGGGCACCGCACCGCCTTTTCGAACCGTTTCTTCCACCCGAAATGCAGTTTCAACGTTCTGCGGGTAGGGCATGCCATGAGATATAATTGTGGATTCTAGTGCGACGACAGGTTTTTTGTGCGCAAGTGCGTGTTGTACGTCGGCATGTATGTTGAGTAGATCTGTATTTAGCTTAGTCACTGTAAGATGCATCCATTATTCGTTTTACGGCTGATGTAGACATCGCTGGATTGATGGTCGCTCGATGCGACATTGCGACTTCTGCTGCGGAGATTGCAAAGCGAACAGAATAGCGTGTTGTTCGATCATTTAACCATGCGTAGATTGCGCCCGCCGCGAACGCATCGCCCGCGCCATTAGCGTTTTCGATTGTGACATTGCGACTGCGTACGGATTGTAAATCTTGATCTCCTGAGTCGCTGTAGTAAACGCCATCCGGACCAAGTGTTATTAAAACTCGACTGACACCGCGATCGTGAAACCAGTTGGCGAGGTTTGCGATTTGTTTGTTTGTCTTCGCTGGAAACCCACATAAAGCTTCGGCTTCGATCCGGCTGGCCTTTAGCGTGTGCACGCTGTTAAGGAATGGTTTGATGCGGACTGACTTGGCAACGGATACGGTGTCAACGAACAACGGCTGCTCAATAAATGTTCCGCTTAAGTAATCTAAAGCCTCTTCGCACAGATTAGTGTCAGCAACGATGATGCTTGCTTGCCTAAGCATTTGTTCATGGAGTTGTAGTGTTTCTGGTTTCAGCCGATCAACGATACCCATGTCGTTAACGCCGACCAACATGTCACCCGCGTCATCGAGAATGCTAACGTAAGTTGATGTCTGTTCCGTTTCAAGACGCAGGACATAGCGCATGTCGATTCCAGCAGCTTCACCCTGCTTAACAAGTAAATCTCCGTGGTGGTCTGTTCCAATCGCCGCGATCAAACGACAGTCAATGCCGAGTCTTGCCAAATTTTCGGCGATATTGCGAGCGACGCCACCCGGTGATGAAGTCACCTTGCCTGGGTTGGAATCCTGGAGTCGCAGATTGCTGGAAGGAGCGCCACAGATATCCATGTTCGCTCCGCCGACGACAACCGAGAATGGTTTATCGCTAATCACATAACCGCGTCCCTTTATCACTCCTTTCGCGACCAGACGCATGACGTGACCGGCGACGGCAGATCGACTGATACGCATTTTGGCCGCGATTTCCTCTTGAGAAATAAGGGCGTCATTACGGATTAGGGCCAATACTTGTTGTTCACGCGAAGTCATTTTCAAACATTTGTTTTATTTATGAACATTTGTTTGTAACATTACATCGACACATGAGGCAGGATCAATACCGTTGCACGAGCCAAGATTCGAACTCATGAAATATTGCTAATAATTCCAATAACTTAAGCGCAAACCGACCCAGATCGTTGGGCGTTAAATCAGGCCGGGGAAAACACTTTGAAATCCAATAAGAGGGCGAATCTGCGCTTCGACAGCAAAGCCGTGTACATTCCGCACGATCCGGCGACCCATTCAATCAGCCCGCCGCTCGTCATGTCATCGAGTTTTCAGTATGACGCCGACATTTATCAAAGGGTCGTAGATGGCGAGCGCAAGGACGTAAATATATACGGTCGGTGCGGTAATCCCACCGAATATCAATTCGAAGAACAGATGATGGTGATCGAGGGCGCTGATGCTTGTCTCGCCACAGCTTCCGGAATGGCGGCGATTTCAGTTACGTTGTTCGGCCTGCTAAAAAGCGGTGATCACATTGTCTGCGACTGGACGACTTATAGTTCGACTCACGAACTGCTCGACCATCGACTGACTGACTACAATATCGAAACCACCTTTGTTGATACCGCCAACCCCGATTCCGTGCGGGCCGCAATCAAGCCAAACACTAAGATTATATATTTTGAGGCCATTGCCAATCCGAACATGAAAGTGGCAGCCATACCACCGCTAGTTGAAATGGCGCATGAAAAAAACATCATTTTGATTTGTGATAACACCTTCGCCAGTCCCTACGTGGTTCGTCCATTAGAATGGGGTGTCGATATCGTAGTCGAAAGTGCGACCAAATTTATCGGCGGACACAGCGATGCGATCGGCGGTGCAATTTGTATGAAGTCTGAACTGTTGCCTGATGATTTTCTTGAGCAGATTCGCTGGAGCACAATGGTAAAACTCGGTGCGCCACTGTCGCCGTTTAATGCGTGGCTTCTTCTTCGCGGCATTCAAACGCTCGGCGTGCGTTTAGAACGCCAGTGCAAGACGGCCGCAGTGTTGGCGAAACATTTTGAGTCGCACGAGGCGGTCAATCGCGTTTGGTATCCAGGATTGGAATCTCACCCACAGCACGATATTGCTACCGCCCAAATGCCGAGCTACGGCGGTATGTTGACCTTTGAAGTCGACGATGCCGATGCGGCCCTTGCCGTTCTCGATAATCTTGAGTTAAGCAGTTTTGCCGCAAGCCTCGGCGGCGTGCGTACGACCACGCAAATTCCTGCCTCGATGGCGTTTCTTGATGTGCCCGAAGAGCAACGACGTGAAATGAATATTGCCGATGGGATGATCAGAGTATCGTGCGGCCTGGAGAATGCTGAAGATCTTATTCAGGATTTTGATGCGGCGTTAGCACTTCTTTGATGGGATAACCCCAATCAATCCGGGTAGGAAATACCGATGCAACTTTGGCGAATGGTGTCCAGCAGGCACTCGGTCAATTGAATCCAAACGATCGATTCAGGATATTTTCCTTCAACAACTCTGCCCGCGAGTTGACGAGCGGCGGTACTAATCTCTATGTGGGACTGCAGGCCGGATGAAGCCCGAGCTACCCTGACCGGTATGGTCGAGGGCAATGAGGTGAAATATTAGACCGCCTTCAACATGCCGGTGCAATCCAAAAAATCAGCGCTTTATGAATTGTTTCGCTGCGCTCGCAATGACGAACACGTAGTTTTTACACGGTCGCCGTGTCGGACCCTTCTAAATTCCACTGAATACGGCGAAAATCGCGCCAATATGTCAGCTATCCCGAAAAAGAGACGCTGCGATCTGTTCACCGCAGGAGTGTGACGGGGATTGCGTTTTGCCCGAACTAAATCGCTACCATTAAAGAGTATTTAGCGACCCTATAGTTAGGGGTAACTCGGCGGCAGGAAAAGATGAAGATTTCAGCACTCGCAAAGATGTTTTTGGCAATGTTGGTTACCCTCGGATCCTTAGCTGCATGCGATGTTGAGACATTCGATGACGCTGTCGATCGATTAGGTACCAGTCCGCCACCCGCTGTTCCGCCACCACCAGGTCCGCCCCCACCACCACCCCCTCCGGTGGCGTTTGGTCCAAATTTTTCTGAGATTCAGAGCAACGTATTTACGCCAACGTGTGCGACTTCTTCGTGTCACGGGGGCGGCGCGCCAGCGGCGGGTCTCAATCTAGAGAGCGCGAACAGTTACGCTGAGTTGGTCAACATCACCAGCTCGCAGAATGCCGGTTTTCAGCTTGTAGCACCGACGGATCCTGACAACAGCTATCTGATCCAAAAAATGGAAGGCATAGCATCAGGCAGCGGTGTAATGCCGCCAAGCGGTTCGATTCTCCAGGCGTCAATCGATACCATTCGACAATGGATTACCGACGGCGCGATCGACGATCGAGTGATCGTTTTGGATCCTATTCAAGTCTCGTCGCTTGCACCAATGCCAAACGTGAACCTCCAGGCTCAGCCGACGCAAATTGTCGCTGGCTTTACACGAGACCTGGTTGCAGCGTCAGTAAATGCAAACACCTTCATTCTCGAATCATCCGGTGGTGATGGTTCTTTCGTCGACGGATCCGTGACGCCGATAGTTTCGCCACTCATATCGGTTCCGGGCGGCAATCCGCAAACGGCCGTTTTTGATCTGACCGGCGTTGTATTACCGGACGACATTTATCGCGTGAGGTTATTGGGCAATGGCGGATCCGTTATTTCCGATATCGATGCGAATGCATTAGACGGTGAGTTCGGCGCTGGATTTCCGTCTGGCAACAGTATCGCCGGTGGTGATTTCCAAGCATTTTTTACCATAGCGACACCGATAGTAATCGGCCCGACCTTGCCGCAAATTCAGGCGCTCGTCTTCACGCCTAATTGTGCCACTGTCGGCTGTCATTCGGGAGGTGGTGCCGTGCTTCCCGGCGTTATGAACTTGTCGTCCGAAGCCATGAGTCTTGCCAACCTGGTGAATATTACCGCACTCGAAGACGGTGGGGTGTTCCGGGTAAATTCAGGCAATCCGGATTTAAGTTACTTGATTACCAAGCTCGAGGGCGTAGGGGCTGCCGGCGTACAAATGCCTGCCGGTCAAGCGCCGCTGTCACCGGCTGTGATTGCGGAGATTCGCTTGTGGATAACCAACGGCGCCAATCCCTAATCTAGTTTCGAGCGCAATTTCAACGGATATTGTAATACCCTGCTACCAACACGCGTAGTCTGATGCGAATCGGGCTGCCCTTGCTGTTGGAGTAGATCGTGAAAAAATTTCTGATCATATTCTCGGTGCTAATCGTATTGTTGGCGTTACCATTTCTTGGCGGCTCGGCAATTTGGTATCTAAATGGTGCGAACAATCTAGATATCGACGGCATCGCGGAATTAGTCCAACGGCCAGAGAGCTCAATTGACATGGGTGCTCAATGGAGTCACTACGGTAGTGACGCGGGCGGTTATTCGCAACTGGGCACGCAGCTCGCGGATCACGTTATCGCTTACGCCTTGCCCGAAGAATAACGCTTATCCGGGGTGTGACGATTTCGCCGTCACAGGCCCGTTCTATTTTGCCTGTCAGACGGTGTCTGATGTCAATTCCGGCCGATGGTACCGGCGTCGGTGGCGCTATGTCAGAGATTATTCACAACAATCTTGCCGCCAACAATCGTCATCAATGCTTGTCCTTCCATCAATCGGTGAGGATCGGATTGACCGACGTTAAAAACGTCTATCGACAGGACGGTGATGTCTGCAATCTTCCCTACCGCTAGCGTTCCGGTGATAGCCGATCGCTGCGAAGCTTCGGCTGGCCAGCTTGTCCATGCACGCACGGCTTCTTCAATACTGACTGCCTCATTGATATACCAACCTTCCGCAGGTTGGCCCGTACGGTCACTGCGCGTTACGGCACAGTGTAAGCCGTAGAAGATATTGAAGTCGGTACCACTCAGGTCCGAGTTGAAAATCAATCGAGCCCCGTTCCGGCGTAGCGTGCGCCACGCGTAACCGCCTTTGATGCGCTCCGGTCCTACTCGATCTTCCGCCCACGGGCTGTCTTCCACCGCATGACAAGGCTCCATTGAAGCGACGATGTTGAGTTGACCGAAACGTGCGAAGTCCTCCGGGTGCACAATCTGTGCGTGCTCAATACGATGCAGTAGTGCGGTCGAGTTGGGATTGTCGGCGGCCACTCTTTCATAAAAGTCTAGGACTTCGCGGTTGCCTGCATCCCCGATGGCATGCACGCCGATTTGAAATCCCGCTCCGATCGCTGCTGTTACGACATCTTCCGGAAACCCGTACTCGCTGCCGGAGATGCCACTATGGCCAGGCATATCCGCATACTCTTCGATAAGCTTTGCACCGCGCGATCCAAGTGATGCATCGTAATAGGCCTTCACGCCTCGTACCTGAAACATTTCAGCCGGGTCGCGCGTGGGTCCGCGCTCGATCCAGGTTTGCATGAGATCGATATTTTCAGGTCGTGCGGCAAGCATAGCCTCCACTCGAATCGGCAGACTTCCTTCGTTGGCGAGGGCCGCGTAGGCGGGATAATAGTCAGCGTAAACACCCGCGTGATGCCCACTTACATAACCGGCCGCAGCGATTTCATTTAAACCCGCCAGGACGATACGTTTCTTTTGTTCCAGTGTTGCAGCCGGCATTGCGTCCGTAATCAACGTTTGTGCTCGATTAAGAAATACGCCCGTGGGTTCACCATTGTCATGCGTGACGATGTCACCGCCGGATGGTCCTGCGAAATCGCTGTTAATGCCGGCGATCTTCAGAACGTTTTGATTGACCAATGTGCCGAAACCTCTGCGTCCCTTTAGTACAACAGGGTGATCGGGCGATATGGCATCGATCGCATCTTTCGTCGGTAACGCATCGGCCCACTCACCTTCATCCCAGCCGGCACCGACAACCCATTCTCCCGCTGGAGTCGTCTCAATTCGAGCGGCAACGCGGGCTGCCATCTCATCCATTGTGGTTACACCATCAAGGTCGATGCGTTCTGCAATTTCTCCGAGTTCCGGATAATGCCCATGACTTTCAACGAAGCCAGGTAACAGGGTTGCGCCATTCAGATCGATGACCTCGGTCGACTCAGCAGCTAATGACACCAAGTCTGAATCGGACCCGATCGCAACAATAAGACCGTCTCTGATCGCGATTGCTGACGCATCGGGTGTCCAGGTGCCGTCTATAAAAGGCGCATCCGGTGCGGGCATTCCTTGTGTATCAGGATCGGACCAGTTGAGTGAATAGACTCGAGCGTTGGTCAGAATTAAATTTGCGCCGTCGACGGTGGCGGGTTTCTGACACGAGGTTAGCAGCGCCGCTGCAATTGTTAACACAAGACTTCTTTTCATTGGTACTCCGCCCGGAAAATATCGGACAATTAGGACAAGGATTATTGCCATCATACGGTAAGGGCGTAGCCAACTAAATCAGAAGTCCAAAATTGGACGAAACACTTTTTTGATGTCGAATTGACATACAATTCAGCCATGAAATACGGAAATAGCACACTTGGTTTTATTGTTCTGTTGATGTTTTGCGGCTGTACGCTCGAAGAGCCGCCGTTGCAGCCCAACATCGTCCTCATCCTGGCGGATGATCTTGGTTATTCCGATATAGGCGTATTTGGCAGCGAAATTCGGACGCCCAATATTGACGCGTTAGCGGCCGATGGCCTGCAACTGACCAATTTTCATACCGCACCGACCTGCGGGCCCACGCGGGCAATGTTAATGAGTGGCATTGATCCGCACCCGGTCGGGATGGCCGCCAATGCTGCTGCTATTACAAGGGTGAAAGCATTGCAAGGACGGCGGGGATACGACGGCCGCCTCAATAAGCAGGCGGTTACCGTTGCGACTTTGCTGAAAGATGCAGGCTACCAAACGTATATGACCGGCAAATGGGACCTGGGAAGAGTTCCGGGGTTCTTTCCCGCGGATAGGGGTTTTGAAAAATCATTCGCGCTCTCTGTTGGCGGCGGAAGTCATTTCTCAAATGCATTCGGCATTTTGTCAATCGATCCCAAAGCGCAATACGTTGAAAATGCGGAAGTCGTCGAGTTGCTACCGGATGATTTTTATTCATCAAAGACTTACACAGAACGTGCGATAGAATTCATTGAAGATGGCGATCCCGACAAGCCATTTTTCGCCTACGTCGCCTATACAGCACCGCACTGGCCGCTACAGGTTCCTGACGATTGGATCGACAAATATGCGGGTCGTTACGATGCCGGTTGGCAGTCGTTAAAGACTGAACGCATAGCACGACAGCAAGCGCTGGGTTTGTTTGATGATCCTCCCGATGGCGCGCCACTGGCGGGTGTTGCCGAGTGGGATACGCTTCCGCAGGACGAACAAGCGATTCGCGCGAAAGAAATGGAAATCTACGCGGCGATGGTTGAATACATGGATTGGCAAATAGGGCTGTTGGTTGACCGTGTAGACGCGCTGCCCGGTGATCGGCCGACGTTAATTATGTTCATGTCAGACAACGGCCCGGAAGGCAACGCCATTGATCGCATTGGTAAGAATGGCGAGTGGGTCGCGGCGACCTTTAACAACGACGTTGACAACATGGGCAAGCGAGACTCTTATTTGTGGACGGGACCGGGGTGGGCACAAGCAAGCGCAGCCCCTATGAATCTCTATAAATCATTTGTTGCTGAAGGTGGCATACGCTCACCTGCGATTGTGCGTTACTCCGGTGATCAATCGGACGCTCGTGTTTCCAACGCGATGTTGGTCGCGACAGATATTCCGGCAACCATTCTGGATGCCGCCGGCGTTTCTCATCCAGGAGCAACGTACAAGGGACGCGATATTTTGCCGATCGATGGTCGCTCCGCCATGCCGATTATCACCGGGACTGCACCGACCATCCATGACGGCCGGCCATTGGGTTGGGAGCTCTATGGGAATCGTGCCCTGGTCCGCGATCAATGGAAGGCCATGCTCATATGGCCACCGCGGGGCGACGGCCAGTGGCGTCTTTATGACATCCAGGCTGACCCGTATGAGGTCAACGATCGGTCAATTGAGCACCCCGAGTTACTCGATGAGTTGGTGAGCGAATGGCACGAATACGCTGACGACAAAGGCATTTACCTGTTCGAGAAGGACAATGGCTACGGTCGATTCTAGTCGTTGTTCGCTGTCGCGGCGGGCGCGCCAATAAGACTTATGTCAGCGGAGTGTCATTGATGTCCGTTGAGGACTAAAATGCTTTGGTCCAAATCTGCGAAAGAAGTGATATCCGTATGTTCAAGAATATTTGCGATCATGTAGACGATCCAATCGAGGCGATGTTTAAGCGCCTCAGCGAAGATGCACATCCCGATAAGATTGACCTGGGTATTGGCGTTTTCCGTGATGACGCTGGAAACGTGCCGGTGATGCGAGCCGTACGCCAGGCCGAGCAGCAACTTTTTGATCAGAATCAACCGAAGTCGTATCTATCGCCGCTGGGCAATGCCGATTATTGCGCCGATCTTGAGGTCCTAGCGCTCGGTGCCGATCATCCGGTCGTCAAACAGGGGCGCATCGTATCTGCACAAACGCCTGGTGCGGGCAGCGCGCTGCGTGCGGGCGCAGAATTTGTACAAAAACTGTCTCCCGGGTCTGTGGTCTGGGTTTCCACACCAGTGTGGGGGCACCAGGTTGAATTTTTCGAAAAAGCGGGCCTCAAAATTCGCAGTTATCGGTACTATGACAAACTCAATTGTAGTTCCGATTTTGCAGGCATGGTCGAAGATCTGCAGCAGATGCAAGCCAATGATCTGTTGTTGCTTCACGGTTGCTGTCACAACCCGACGGGGCACGACCTTGATCTTGATCAATGGAATGAAATTGCAGACTTGGTGATTGAGAAAGGGGTCATTCCCTTTGTTGACGTCGCCTATCAGGGTTTCGGCGCAGGAATCGAGGCGGACGTTGCAGGTCTGAAGTTATTCGCCAATCGTGTGCCGCAGATGTTGCTGACTGTTTCTTCATCGAAATCTTTCGGCATATATAGGGAGCGAGCAGGATTGTTGTCGGTTATTTTGCCTGCCGATGCAAAAGATATTGGCAGCGTGCGCCGTAGCTTGCGCGACACCGTGAGGCAGCTTTATTTCATGGCGCCCAATCACGGCGCAGCCATCGTTCATGAAATCATGTCGACGCCAGAACTCACCACACTTTGGCGCGATGAGCTCGATGCAACGCGTGCGCACATAATAAAAATGCGCAGTAAACTACGCAAGACCATTGAAGCGGCCAATCCTGACTTCGACGCTTCATTCCTGGAAAGTCAAAATGGTATGTTTTCCTGTCTGCCGATTAGTGATGAAGAGCAATTACTAATGGAGCGCGAGTTCCACATCTACATGTTGCCGAATGCGCGGGTGAACGTCGCTGCTATGAATGATGCGCAATCAAAAACGCTTGCTGACGCCTTCGCTTACATTCGCGCTCAACGGTTGGCGGAGACCCAACAGGCTTCGGCCTAAGTGCATTTGCTGCATCGGTATGAGCGACGATGTTTCCGATCAGAGACGATAATCCGCAGATCCTAACCCCGTATGCGACAGTCGGAATCGTATTGCTCAACGTCTTTGCATGGATATTTGTGCAAGGTTTGGGCAATGAGCCGGGGCTGTCAGCGTCCGTCTGTAATTTTGGGCTGATTCCCGGAGAGCTACTGCAACAGGTTGCGACGACTCGCAGCATCTGTGTCATTGGAGACCCTACGTGGTACACGACCGTTACCTCGATGTTTATGCACGGTGGCTGGATGCATATTCTGGGCAATATGTGGTTTCTATGGATCTTTGGCAATAATGTCGAAGACGCGATGGGATCATGGCGTTTCGTCTGTTTCTACTTGTTATGCGGCTTAGCAGCCGCTGCGGCACAAGTCGCTGCAGACCCGGCCTCCAATATTCCGGTGGTCGGTGCGTCCGGCGCAATCGGCGGAGTCATGGGTGCCTACATTCTTTTGTATCCTCGTGTTCGCGTTCACATGCTATTTATACTGGTCGTATACGTCACTACGTTTGCAGTACCCGCTTGGCTGATGTTGGGCTACTGGCTGCTTTTGCAAATTGTTAGTGGTATTGCCACGTTCGGAGCAGAGGGTGGTGGTGTCGCGTTTTGGGCGCACATTGGTGGTTTCGTGGGTGGCTCGATTTTGATTTATTTGTTTCGTGATAATGCGTTATTGGCCAAACATCCTTACCATGGATGGGCGCTTTCACACCCGGCCACACAGAGTTGGCGACGAATTCGTCGCAGGAAATAGGTGATGACGAAGCTAACTTCCAGGTTGTGCTGCCTGCTGTGTGTATTGTCGCAAAACGTAAATGCCGAAGAGGCGCTAATTGCTGTGGCGACGAACTTTTTCAATTCGGCAAAGCAAATCGAATCCAGTTTCGAGCGTTCGACCCAGCACCAGGTTACGTTGGTCAGTGGCTCGACCGGCAAACTCTATGCGCAGATTCGTCATGGCGCTCCGTTCGATGCGTTTTTGGCAGCCGATCAGGAGCGCCCACGCTTGCTTGAAGGTTCACCATTCGGTGTCCGAAACAGTCGTTTCACGTTCGCAATTGGGCAATTGGCACTTGCCAGTGCGAGTCCAGAGGTTATTAAAGCCGATGCGCAAGAGAGTTTGCGGCAGCGACCCAACGGTCCATTCGCAATAGCGAACCCAGCGCTGGCGCCCTATGGGGATGCAAGTCGAAAAGCCCTGCAATCGCTACAGCAGTGGTCAGCACTGGAGGGTGATATTGTGCTGGGCGAGAGCGTCGGGCAAACCTTTGCAATGGTAGCGACGGGCAATGTTCAACTCGGTATTGTGGCATTGTCACAGGCGATGAACCCCGGGCATTCGAACGCTGTGAGCTATGTAAGGATTTCTACGCTGTTACACGAATCTATTCGGCAGGATGCTGTGTTGCTGTCGCACGGCAAGGACAATCTAGCGGCGCGCGAGTTTCTGAAATTCCTGCGTGTGGAAGTGACTCAGGCGTTCTTGCTCGATAGCGGTTACGGAGTCGAATAGCCGATGCCTGATCTGGCTCCATTGTGGTTGTCGCTGGCGCTTGCCGGTGTCACCACGGTCGTGTTGCTGATTCTAGGTACACCGTTGGCATGGTGGTTGGCGCATACCTCGTCGCGAATACGACCCGTAATCGAGGCAGTCACGGCATTGCCCCTCGTATTGCCACCGACCGTCCTGGGCTTTTATTTCCTCATTATTCTTGGGCCGGGCACAACAATCGGCAATTTTTGGGTGCAAGTGACCGGTGATGCCCTGACATTTTCATTCAGTGGCTTGGTTGTTGCCTCGGTAGTCTATTCCTTGCCGTTCATGGTGCAGCCGCTTCAAAGTGCGTTTGAGTCGATGGGTCGGGCACCGTTGGAGGCGGCTGCGACATTGCGCGCGAGCCCTCTGGATGCCTTCTTCTCAGTCGCGGTTCCATTGTCGCGCCATGGATTCGTGACGGCTGCTGTACTCACATTTGCGCATACGATTGGCGAGTTTGGCGTCGTGCTAATGGTCGGCGGAAATATTCCTGGTAAGACGCGCGTTATTTCGATCGCAATTTACGAACATGTTGAAACGTTGAACTATGCGGCCGCACATTGGCTATCGGCCGTATTGCTCGTATTCGCATTTACTGTTTTGTTTCTGGTATACGCACTAAAACGCAGGCTCGCCATCCGTGTCGGCTAGCAACGGTAAAAAGCTCACCATTCGAAGTCGCATCGACTATGCGGATTTTAGTCTGGATATCGATAACGAATTGCAGCTAAAGGGCGTTACAGGTTTGTTCGGCCCCAGTGGCGGTGGCAAGAGTACTTTGCTGCGCGTTATTGCCGGGCTAAATCAGAATGCAGGCGGGCAGGTTTCGTTCGCAGAAACCGATTGGCAGAAAGAATCACTTTTCGTTCCGGCGCATAAGCGCCAGGTTGGTTATGTGTTTCAGGATGCACGCTTGTTTGAGCACTTGAGCGTCGCTGGAAATTTGCGCTTCGCGCTTGATCGAAGCGGCCCAGGCGAGAAGAATAATTCCTTCGACGACGTCGTCGACGCGCTCGACCTTCATTCGCTTTTGAATCGAGGTGTCGCCAAATTATCCGGCGGTGAGCGACAGCGAGTGGCAATCGCCAGGACAATGTTGTCGCAGCCAGAACTACTTTTGCTCGATGAGCCGTTGGCGGCACTCGATGCGGACCGCAAACGCGAAATTTACCCAACGATTGCGGCGCTTCCCGATCGCTTTGGCGTGCCGATCATATTCGTCAGTCATGCGGTAGACGAGATGGCGCAGTTGACGGAAAGCGTCGTTGTGTTGGAGGCCGGACGCATCGTCGCGGAAGCGAGCACAGAGAAAATACTTAGTCGCGATAGTTTGCGCGGGTCCATACAAGCTTTTGAGGCGATGTCTGTCCTTGATGTAACCGTGGTTGAGCAGTTGGAGTCATTGCACCTGGTGCGCGTCGATCATCGCGGACAAAGCCTGGCAATTCCGTCGCACGCCGGTGTGCAAAACGGCGCGGCGCTGCGATTACTCGTTCGAGCGGGAGATGTCGTGCTGGCGACAGAGAAACCGCAGGGTTTGAGCGTGCGTAATATTTTGAGCGGCACGATCACCTCAATCGATCCGAATCCCAATTCGGCATTTGCGGTGGTTTCCGTCGATGTTGACGGCGCCGTCATTAATGCACAGATCACCAATCAGGCGGTGCAAGCGTTAAACCTGCAATCGGGTAAGAACGTTTATGTACTACTCAAGGCCGCGTCGTTCGATCGGCCAGGCGCGTAAGGTCATTGTCGTTTGATTCGACCGCAACCGCATTATCGACGCGATTCTTCTGACGTCTCGTCGTCGTCCGCGCCGACTTCTTCGGGTGTGGGCATAGGCAACGGGTTGCTTCGTGGCCGTTGATGGGTGCCTTCCTTTAGCGCCAGAGCATCTTCCTTAGTGATTTTGTGAAACGCGCCCAATCGACAGGAGTTACCCTCGCTCAGGCCAAACGGGTCGTTGTACAGAACGCGAATCATGTCTTGTCTGCAAAGTTGGCCAATCGAAGATTTATAAGAAAAACGATCTTCACGGGCGAGGCCACTACAGCGCCGCGGCAGAATGTTGTGATACACAGTGCTGCCAACCATATGAAACAAAATATTCAGGTCGTTAAGGACCTCAGTGCGGCGAACCGTTCGCAATCGGATGCAGTCACGCATACCCTCGCCCGGATCCGATTCGTCCTCCTGCGCCATAGAGGGAGGTGCCGAAATCGGTGTGGAAACGATGGCGATGACGCAGAGAAATTTCAAAATTGGCTTGTACATAAAGGCTTTACCTACGATCATTCTACCTTGAATTCGCGGTCGGGCCAGCATTCGATCATTAAGACCGGCAGATCAAACCGTAAATGAGGTATTAGAGATATGACGCTTGCTTTAAGTTCCCGCCACGAGTGGGTGAAAAAGTCCGAACTTCGCGCGATGAGTGTTGAATGCGAACGAGTCGGCGGCATCAACCTGTCTCAAGGCGTTTGTGATCTCCCGGTTCCAGAGCCGGTTGTCCGCGCTGCGAAGAAGGCAATTGATGCGGGGAATAACAGTTACTCAAGGCATGATGGCACGGACGCACTGCGACGTGCGTTAGCCGTTAAGTATCAACGACTTGCGGGCCTGGATGTCGATCCAGAAACCAATGTCGTGGCAACTTCCGGGGCGACCGGTGCGCTTTATTGTTCGTGTCTGGCGCTGCTCGAACCGGGCGACGAAGTCATGTTGTTTGAGCCTTATTACAGCTATCACGAAAGCACTATCGTCGCGACTGAAGCCGTCCCCGTATTTATTTCGACAAAGGCACCTGATTGGTCTTTTTCGATGGAGGACCTGGAAAGCGCGGTTACTAGCAAGACACGGGCAATCATCGTCAATACGCCATCCAATCCATCCGGCAAGGTGTGGTCACGGGAAGAGCTTCTGCAAATTGCGGAATTTGCCAAGCGACATGACATTTTTGTATTCACCGACGAGATCTACGATCTCTTTGTCTTCGATGGTCTTGAGCACATCAGCATGGCGTCGTTGCCAGGCATGTGGGAGCGCACCATAACGATGTCGGGCCTATCCAAAACATTCAGTATTACCGGTTGGCGTATCGGCTACGCGATATGTTCAGAAAAATGGGCGGAGGCAATCGGCAACTTTAGTGATTTGGTTTACGTTTGTGCGCCAACGCCACTGCAGATGGGCGCGGCTGCGGGAATCGTTGAACTGGACGACGAGTATTTTGCAAAGCTCGCTGATAAGTATCGCCGCAAACGGGAAATTCTTTGCGACGCACTCTTCGAAGCCGGATTGACACCGTGTGTACCACAGGGTGCGTACTACGTTTTGGCCGACGTATCCTGGTTGCCCGGCAGTGACAGCAAAAGTCGGGCGATGTACTTGCTCGATAAAACCGGCGTCGCCTGCGTTCCCGGCGAGTCATTTTTTAAGGGCACTGCGGGAGACGACATTGTGCGTTTCTGTTTCGCGAAAGAAGATGATGTTGTCGAAGAGGCCGGCCGACGATTGCAGAAGTTGAAAGCCTTAGGAATCGAGAAAGCAGGGTAGTCAGAAATGGCAACGCTCTACTTTTATCATGACCCCATGTGCTCCTGGTGTTGGGGCTACCGATCGGTCTCGGACCAGATATTCGCGGCATTACCTGAAAATGTAGAGTTGGTGAAAATCGTTGGCGGGCTAGCACCCGATAGCAATGAGCCAATGCCTGAAAGTCTCCGCCAGAAGTTACCCATGGTGTGGCAGGAAATTCACGATCTACTCGGCACGGAATTCAATTTCGACTTTTGGGCCCAATGTGAACCGAGGCGTTCGACGTACCCGGCTTGTCGCGCGGTACTCGCTGCAGGCGAGCAAAATAGGTATGACGACATGAGTGATGCGATTCAGCGTGCTTACTATCTGCGTGCCATGAATCCTTCAGATGTTGATACGCTCGTGCAACTAGCGACTGAAATGAACCTTGACGTCGATCGATTCACGGATGATTTGGCCTCGGAAAAAACTGAAGGTAGCTTACGCCAACAAGTTGAATTCTCACGGCAATCACCCATCGATGGTTTTCCCTCACTGACGATGGACGTTGGTGGAACATTGGTAAGCGTGCAACGTGATTACCAGGACCCAAAACCTACTTTGAGTCACATCAGCGTATTGCTGCAGTAAGGGTTTTGAGAACGTAAACGATAACGTGATTTTACGACCCTTTGGTCGCCGGGCGGATTATTCCAGCTTTCGTTAAGAAAATCTGACGGCGGCTCAATTGGCCAGCGATATCCTGCTGACCTTTGTTCGGACCGCCAATCGCTAATCGATCATTCCACCGACATCGTTGCGATTAAGCAACCGCACGCGAATTCGGGAATAGGTTTGTAGAATTCGATTGTGCCCGTACCGCCAGCGGCGCCTGCCACGGCGATCGAAGTTCGAATCTCCAGCGCGCCCGCGCCGGCATCTTGCACGACTTGATCATCGCGATAATCGATCATTGCAGCCACATCATTTTTAGCCCAGTTGTCGAGAAATCGCTCGTCCCAAGTGGAGTTGATTTTTCCGCTGTCCGGCGTGCAGGGCCAATGGGATGTTCCTCCTGTACTAATCAGTGCAATTCGTTCTGGCACGGCGTCAAATGCGACCCGCAGCGCCTGACCGAAATTATAGCTGCGCGCCAGTGGTGTAAAAGGTGGCGCCTGACAATTGATGTTCGCTGGAATGACGGGCAACGAATAATCCGGAGTCAGATGATGCAGGGGCACCATGATCCCGTGGTCGAATTTCCATTCTTCGGCATAGCTCACGTCGGTATTTTTTAACGTGTGTGCTATAAGGCGGCGAGATAAATTTTGATTGCCCGGCACGCGCGTCTTAGGGATACCAAGCCATGCCGGGTCCTCAATGGGTCCGTCATAGTGATCCGCCATGCCAATTGAAAATGCCGGCATATTATTAGAGAAAAAGTTGGCAAAGTGTTCCGCGGAAATTACGAACAGCGCGTCAGGTCGACTCGACTCGATAGCAGCGCGCATCCGCGCAAATTCTTTTTGCAGCAATGCGTATTCAGCCGGGTCTGCAGCCTCGGGTCGATTGGTAATTCCAGGGGCATGACAACAAACGCCGGCGTAAACGAGACTCATAGAAATTCCAGTAGCACGTTATGGATTGGAGATATTGTCTGGTGTTACGCCTTCGCGACGTAAGCAAGTCCAGGTTGCTTCTCGCAAAAACATGCGTTCGGCATGCGCGTTCCAGGCAGGCATGTCGGCAACATGGGGGCGAATATCTTCACGCTGACTCCAGATCCAAAACACTATGAGATAGGCATCGACGACACTATATCCATCGCCCAGTGCCCAGATTCTTCCGGTCAATCGTCGATCGACTTCCAGCAGTGTTTTTCTTAGATTCGGAAT
>JABIUH010000074.1 GCA_018701055.1 Woeseia sp.
AGAGGTTTTTTTTCGGCAACTCGAATACAAAATTGTTTTGCGCAAACTTGCGCCTGACGTCATTCGGAAAACTGCAGAGTTGTCTAACCCGTGCCCGGGTACCGCTCACCTGATGATGAAATCAATCGCGTAGTCGTTTCTGGTCACCCTCAAATTATCGCTAAGTCCTTTGTCTATCCCAAATAACTTCTTGACCGTTTTCGGCTCGCGCCAATACTCGAGCTATGACAAACAGCAAATCGGAAAGGCGATTCAAATAGCGCAAAACTTCGTTACGCACGGTTTCGTTTTTTTGCAATGTGCTGACGCGCCGTTCCGCTCGGCGGACAATAGTTCGCGCGAGGTGGCATGCGGATGTCGCTGGTCCGCCACCGGGGAGGATGAAGTCTTTCAGAGGCGGAAGATCACTATTGAACTCATCGAGTTCGTTTTCGAGCCGTAAGATGAAGCTGTCTTGTATGGCTGCGTGGCCTGGAATGCAAAGCTCCCCGCCAAGTTCAAACAAGTCGTGTTGTACCTCAGTTAAGCATCGCTGGATTGCTTCCGACACTGATTGGCACGCTAGTACTACGCCGATCGCGCTGTTCGCTTCATCGACTGTCCCGTAGGACTCGACCCGCAAACTGTCTTTTTCAACGCGACTGCCGTCGCCGAGGCCGGTCGTGCCGTCATCGCCGGTTCGTGTATAAATCTTGCTCAATCGATTGCCCATGAAATCTCCGTCGTGCTGTAGATTGATAGAATGCAAGAAGGAGGGGCGGGAGTCGAGTATTCCGTCTGTTTCTCCGAGTGCCGAAGGCGTTTGCGTTGCGATGTTAGTCAAACGTTCCGCTGTAGGCGCAACCGTGAAATAATCAATCAACATCCGCACTGTGGTTGCAGTGTGAATACCCTGGTCTTGCAGAGGGTCGTCCAATGCTCAAAGAGAAAAACGAATCACCGCAATCTTCTGGCCAATCGCCAGAACTTATTGTGGCCCTTAAGGCTGTAGCGGTCGCTGCCGACATTAGTCGGCGCTACTACACAGGCGACTCTGATGCCGAAATAGCCGTTAAGATTAAGGATGACATGACGCCCGTGACCCAGGCCGATGTTGAATGCGAGCAGGCAATTCGCGACATTATCCTCGAGGCATTTCCCACGCATGGCTTCTATGGGGAAGAAACCGGCAAGACAGAAGCGGATGCGGATAATCTCTGGTTGGTTGATCCCATCGACGGCACGAAGGCATTTGTGCGCCACTATCCGTTTTTCTCAACGCAGATTGCGTTAATGAGAAAGGGCGAGCTGATACTTGGCGTGTCGAGCGGCACAATGTTGGGCGAGCTCGCCTGGGCAGAACGAGGCCGCGGCGCGTGGCTCAACGGTGTAGCACTGAAAATCAGTAGTGAACGTGATCCAGCACGGGCAGCTGTATCTACCGGCAATTTAAAATCCCTTGCAGCAAGCGCAGGTTGGAACGCCCTGGGCGAGATAGTCGCCGTCGCTGATCGAATTCGCGGCTACGGAGATTTCTATCACTATCATTTGCTAGCGGACGGAAAAATTGAAGCGGTGATCGAATCGGACGTCAATATATTGGACGTTGCGGCACTGGCTGTGATCGTCAGTGAAGCAGGCGGCGTTTTCACCGACTTAAACGGTGCACCGCTATCACTGGAAACCCGATCGGTTTTGGCCGCAAACCCAGCGTTGCATGGCGCGTTCCTGGAACAATTACGCGACTACGTTACCTAACCTTCCGCCAAGCCAATCTCTGCAGCTGTGGTAGCGCCAATCACTACAGACTGTAGGCTTCTTGGCGTTACGGCGTTGTCTGAGGCCATAGCGATTCGTCCCCCCATGACTTCTGCTTTGCGTTGCGGGTGCAGCGGCTTTAGATCGGGCTCTGCATAACCCAGTGGGTATTCGGGCTGCCCCGTGCCCGGTTCGTATTTGTCGGTGGCGCCTAGCGTGTGCAGAAACTCGTATGCGATGACGACATTGTTTAAACCCGCATTGCGGCGTCCGGCGTGGGCGTTTACCACCCCAACCATACCTTTTTGCAAGCCGACAGAATTTTCAAGGACAAAGTTTTCGCTTGGCGTGTGATAGCGAACAAAAATGCGCACATCCGGATCGAAACTGTCCTGCGGACCAGCGACATCACCGGCCCACCAGCGAATCCTGAGGCTCCACCACATAATGTCCAGAACCCTGGGATTCTCTCCCAGGCTCGGTGGTTGTTCGCGAATTTCTCGCCCGAGTTCCATGCGTACTGGCCGCGAAACGGATCGTCTATGCTTCTCAACTTCGCGCGCTATGAATGATTCAATTGGTGCAAAATCTTCCAGCTCGAGATTGCCGATATAATCGCGGGTCGCATCGCTGCCGTCAGCATTAATAGGATAGACCTTTACCCAGAGGCTATTATTCTAATCCGTGCTTCTTGCTTTGTTTAGCCACGTACTCAACGAGACAAAAAACAGTATCAGTAACAAGACTGCAATTCGAATTGCTTTGAACATGACCGACTAGACCGCAGTGGATGAAGGGTAGGGCCCATTAAGCCGTGTTTGCTCATTTTTAAACAGTAAATTAGTCTCAGTTCGGTGGGAATCCGCATTGCCGGCGGCCCGGCCCGGCCTAGTTCGGCTTCTTGAGTCGGAGTACGAAGCGATCTGTTTTGCCGCGCACTTCTGGCGCTGCCATGTTCAGGCTGTGGTCGTCATCCATATTGCGTAACACCTCGCTCTTGCTGTCCAGAACAAAGCCGGCGGCCTTAATTTCAGCAATGACGATCTCCGGGTCGATGCGGTGCAGTGTATTGCCGGTTTCTGGTGCGGAGCCGGCGGCAGCGTAGTGATCTACAATTGCTAATATGCCGCCCGGCCTCAAACTGATGAATATTTCATCTAGCAATTTCGGCCCGTCTATTTTTGGCCAACCGTCATTCGGGCTAACGTAATAGATGTCGTGGTACGCGAGGATCATGAGAACTGCATCGAACGCACCATCGGGAAATTTGAAAGCGTTATTTTCCGCCATCAAAATTTCGACATTCGGCAGGCGATTGTTGGCATAACGAATGGTTGCCTCTTCGCCAACAAATCCTGCATACGCTTGATTGGTATGGGCAATAACGGATCCCTCCGATCCGACCACACGGGATAGAACTTCGGTGTAGTAGCCGCCACCGGAAAACATGTCGAGTACATCCATGCCTTGAGTGATACCAAAAAACTCGAGAACTTCAGCAGGTTTTCTGCCCGCGTCCCGCTTTTTGTCAGTCGCACCGCGTTCGGTGTGTTCCACCGCCGCAACATGAATCGACTCAGTGGTCCGTTCAATTGTGTCTGCCGGTGATGTGGAATCGTTAGAATTGGCCGTTTGGGTGCGGTCGCTGCAAGCTGTCAGCACGCTGATTAGGGCAGTTGCCACAATTCTATATGTCATGATATTTATCGCTCAGGATTAAAGTGGAAATAATAGACTTCCAGTTGCGATTAAAGTGCATAAAATAAAAAGCCCCGCGTTTTACGGCGGGGCTAAAGACTCTTCTTACTAAAGAGGTAACTGGTAGTTCAGAAATCAGATACAGACTTTATTATTATTATTGGACTTCGATCTTCTTGTTTTTATTTTTCTTCTGGCGTCTAAATCCTGTTTGTATCGTTAAGTGATTTCTGAGTTCAGTTACACTTCGCTTGGGCAAACTATATATAGCAAGACCTATGCCACAAGGCTAGAACATTAGGCATATCAAAGATTTAAACTCCTTGTCAGTGCAGTGGGTTTAACAATGCCCTCATTAATGTAAAAAAAACCGACGAAAAGCTCATCGCCGATATCGATCGGTTTTCAGCATTATTATGTAAGCTGCTGATTGCCATAAAGAAAGGTGTTTTCGAAATGCTGCACGGCAACAGGCTTTTAGGGTCAGGCAGGATGTGAAACGTAAAGTAACCATATATGGAGCGTTTGGTCTGAATTCATCTATGTTTTGTTAAATTATTCGACGTTCTTATTCATCTGCGCCTGGTCGAGCAGCCGCACTAGGCTGAAAAATCGCCCATTTCTTACCACGGCGACAATTTTCAACGCATCATCGCTGTCGCTCAGTGGGTCGCCGTTGACCAATAACAGATCGGCAACCGCCCCCGGTGAGATCGTGCCGATCTTGCGTCGCAGTCCAAGC
>JABIUH010000073.1 GCA_018701055.1 Woeseia sp.
TAAATGTAGGGCTGCCCAGCGGTCAGTTTATGCGCAGCGGCGGCAATGGTCGGTAGTTTCGCTAATATCCGATGCGTAAAGACTTCACGGGCAGCCGGATTGTTCACATCCATCGTATCGTGGTAATACGCTGACATAGATCCCACCACCGCCGACAACACGGCCATCGGATGGGCGTTATGACGAAAGCCGTTAAAGAAGCGCAACATGCCTTCGTTGAGCATTGTATGCCGGCGAATAGAGGTATCAAATTTCTCTAGTTCCGTACTGGTCGGTAATTCTCCGTATAAGAGAAGGTGAGCGACTTCGATGAAATTCGAATGTTTGGCGAGTTGCTCTACCGGATAGCCCCGGTACATCAAAATACCCTTCTCGCCGTCGATAAAGGTAATTTCGCTGTCGCAGCTTCCGGTGGAAACAAACCCCGGGTCATAGGTAAAGACGCCTTGATTCGCATACAGCCCGCCTATCTCGATAACGTCGGGCCCGGTTGTGCCACTACGTATTGGCAGCTCCATTGTTCTGCCGTCTGGGCTTGTAAGCGTATATGCGTCTTTAGTCATAGCGTCCTCAGTCTTGCGCTGGAAAAATCCAGCAATCATCCATGGCCGCAAGAACACGGCATTAACAATCCCCAGAATTTAAGCCGCGGCAATGCCCCGGCAGCAACCTACTATGGTGCCGGATGCCAGAAATCAGAGCAACTTATAGGCCACTTGGCTAAAGACCTTCGAGACTTTCGCGACAATTTTAGGCGCCGTATCGATCGACGCGACCCTTTAAGAGTCGTTTGGAGCTCTTTAGCCGTCAGCGAGCGCAGAAAAGACGCTGCAGATCGTTAGCCCATGCCGTATTTACGACGGAACTTATCAACACGGCCGCCAGAATCTATCGTTTTCTGTTTGCCGGTGTAGAAAGGGTGACAGGCCGAGCAAACCTCAATCGCTAGATCATCGCTTAAGGTGCTACGGGTATTGAATTCGTTGCCACAACTACAAGTGACTTTGATGTCGCTGTAATTTGGGTGGATCTCGGCTTTCATTTCAAGGACGTCCTTAATTGTACAAGCGATTGAAAAAGGGCGCGTAGGATATAGCTAAGATCCGGCCGCCGCAAGTAAGCTGCGCCGGCGCGCTATTTTATCCACAATTCCTGTGGATAACTCTGTGGAAGAAAATTGGACAACAGTGCTAAGTGAGGATTTTTAAAGCAGTGTTTGTAATATGTCTATTTTGTGTCCAATTTATAATTATAATATATATCAACATCTTGCACGTGACTCTGAATGACTGAACTTAGTTAAGCGGCTTATGGTACGGGAAAAACAGGGCTCGGCAGACTGTTGTGTATAAACCCAACTCGATGGCAGGCGTCAAATATCCGGAATTACCGCTTCAAATCAGTTTAGAAAACGCGCTTGAAGATCATTCAAAAAGCGAAATCCTGTCTCTGTCGGACACCATCGATCCACGTCTCGCCGCTCAATCAGGCCATCTGCCTCGGCCTGCATTAGCGGCTTTTCCAATGTGCCAATGTCTGATCCCGTTTGCTCGCGAAACGCCGAGGCGGTAAATCCGTCCGTCAATCGCAGCGCGTTGAGCATAAATTCGAAGCCTACATCCTTGCCACGAATGATTTCCGTCTTCGGCTGGCTTTCCGTGTCTTCCGCCCACTCCATAAACACTTGCGGATTTGCTGGCTTCTGATAACGGTATGCAGGCTGCCCGTCGACCGTCATTTTGCCATGTGCACCCGCACCCACGGCGAGATAATCGCCGAAATTCCAGTAGTTCAGGTTGTGCTTGCACCGATGACCCGCTTTCGCGAATGCGGAAATCTCATATTGCTCGAACCCGGTTCGCTGCAATCGCTCATGGCAGGTTTCCTGGATCTGCCATGCCAGATCTTCGTCTGGCATTCCATCCGGAGGTCGCTTGTAGAACACCGTATTTTGTTCGAGGGTAAGTTGGTAATAGGAAATATGCGGTGGACCCAGTTCGAGCAATGCATCCACATCCGCAATAGCGCCTTGTAAGTCTTGACCCGGCAAGGCGAACATCAAATCAATATTGATGCTGTCGAATTCCGCGCATACTGCTTCGTCATACGCAGTCCTGATGTCATCCGGACTATGGATGCGGCCCAACACGGCGAGAGTATCGGCAGAAAAACTTTGTGCACCGAGCGACAAACGGTTTACGCCCGCTTGTCGATAGTGCACCAGCGTGCCTCGTTCTACAGTGCCTGGATTAGCCTCCATGGTGATCTCGCAATCATCAGCAAGCTGAAACTGCTTGCCGCACTCCTCGAGCACCTCCGCGATTTCATCAGCGGTGAAAAGACTGGGCGTTCCACCGCCCAAGAAGATGCTCACGATGGTGCGCTGCTCCGCACGCGGAACCTCTTTCTGTAAATCTCGTTTCAATGCGTCGATATATCGTCGTCGCGGCGGATTATCGCCAGCCCGGTGTGAGTTGAAATCACAATACGGACATTTTCGAACACACCAAGGTAGGTGAATATACAAAGACAAAGCTGGCAAATAATCTACCACTAATTTTTCTCGAGAAGCGCTTCGACTTGCTGCAAAAGCGCACTGAACGCTCCGCCGCGATGACTAACCGCGTTCTTTTCAGTGCGGCTCATTTGCGCACCGGTTTTGTGTTCGGCCTTGTCATAGAACACCGGGTCGTAGCCGAAACCGCCGATTCCCTCGCGCTGCCGTAATATTTGACCACGCCACACACCTTGGGCAATTAGAGGTGCATGTATGTCATCGGGAAAAACCAGCGCGACCGCGCAATAAAATCCTGCACCGCGTAAATCTTCCGCCACTGAATCCAATTCCTTAAGCAACAGATCAATGTTCTGTGCATCCGTCGCATCCTCCCCGGCATAGCGAGCAGACCGCACACCGGGTCGTCCGTCTAAGGCATCGACGGATAATCCGGAATCATCTGCAATTGCGGGTAAACCCGTTTGTTGGACGGCGTAACGGGCTTTCAACAAGGCGTTTTCCATGAAGGTCTGGCCAGTTTCTTCAGGTGACTCAATTCCAAACTCGCCTTGCGCCGCAATGTCTGTCGGTATTGCTGCAAACAGTTCGTTAATCTCCTTGAGCTTGCCGACGTTGCCCGTCGCTAAAACAATTTTTTCGGGAAAATTCTTCAATGGTTATTAGCTAGCCGATTCAATAGCGAGTGTTTGCAGCTGCAAAATTTCCGCTATGCCTTTGTCCGCCAGGTTCAACAACTCATCGAACTCATCGCGATTGAAAGCGTGCCCTTCTGCCGTGCCCTGCACTTCGATGAAACGTCCTGCGTCGTTCATGACCACGTTCATATCCGTCTCAGCTTGCGAGTCTTCTGCATAGTCAAGATCGAGTACCGGCGTGCCTTGGTAAATACCAACTGAAATAGCCGCTATCTGTCCGTGAACCGGGTTCGATTTTATTTCACCGCGTGCGCATAGTCGGTTCATCGCTATTTGTAACGCCACGTATGCTCCGCTGATTGCCGCAGTTCGTGTACCGCCATCCGCCTGCAACACGTCACAATCGAGGGTGACGGTTTTTTCCCCTAAAGCCTTCATGTTCATAGCTGCACGCAACGATCGACCAATGAGTCGTTGAATTTCCTGCGTTCTGCCGCTTTGTTTGCCGCGAGCAGCTTCTCTCGCTACACGGCTGTTGGTTGATCCAGGCAACATGCCGTACTCGCCGGTCACCCAGCCCTTACCGCCGCCACGCAACCAATTAGGCACACGATTTTCGACGCTCGCCGTGCACAGTACTCGTGTATCACCGAATTCGGCCAACACGCTTCCCGCCGCGTGTTTAGTATAATCAATGACAAAATTTACCGGGCGCAGTTGATCCGGTGTGCGGCCGCTGGGTCGCATGGGCACTCCTTAGGTTTGTTGTTTAAAAATAGGGTGGGTCAGAGCCCATTGTTGAGATTGGTCACTAAAGATCAATCCGCACCATTCTAGTGCGTGTTCCTTAACGTTGACAGGCGGATTTGGATCATAGCTTTTCTAGAACCGGGTGATTACTGAGGATGTGGCGCTTATTCTCCCAACCAGAGCATAGCGGTGCCGGTCGTGTTGTCGCTGTAGGGCGAATTCACTGTCAACGCTTTCATGCTGAGGGACTTGAGATTCTCCGCAAGACTGTCTGATTTCCGTGTGGCCATTTCTGCCATCTCGTCGTCGGTCATACCCGACCAAAGACCATCTGAACAGGCCAGTAGCACGTCACCCGGCGTCAGCGGCTTCATTCGCGCAATAGTCATATCAGGAACGGACGCGTCGCCGCCAATACAACTTTCTACAAAGTTGCGCATCGGATGATGCTGCGCCTCTTCTTCGGTGATAGCGCCTTCCTGGGTCAGAACTTCTACATGACTGTGGTCACGCGAACGCGCTATTAATTTGCCAGCGCGCATTTGATAGATACGGCTATCGCCAATGTGCGCCCACCAGGCACCACTTTCCTGGATAAGGCAAATTGCGCAAGTTGCCCGCGGACGAAAGTCGATCGCCTGATCGAGTCCAATTTTTACAACCTCATCGTGGGCGCGCGCCAAGGCCATATAAAGAAACCCCTGCGGATCGAAAATGGGTAGCTTGGCGGCCGTAAATAAA
>JABIUH010000072.1 GCA_018701055.1 Woeseia sp.
CTATTTCGGCGCGCTTGTCGTCCGGCAGTTCGCTCAGGCGGGCGCACACGTCGCCGATACCGTTATTTGGGTCAACACCAATTTCGTCGAACACATCGGCGTGTTTCTCAAACACATCTTGGTAGTAGACCGTGACCGCGTGTCCAAACAGGATGGGATCGGACACTTTCATCATAGTGGCTTTAAGGTGCAGAGAGAGCAGTATATTGTTGGAAGCCGCCTCATTCATGGCGTCGGCAATGAATTCCCGCAATGCATCTCGATTCATGACTGCTGCGTCGATTACTTCGCTGTCCAATAGTGGCGTTGATTCTTTCAGTACAGTGATGTCACCGTCGTCTGCTTCGAATTCAATTCGGACGTCGCCGGCCGCTGCGGTGACCGCGGATTGTTCACTCGAATAAAAATCTCCGTCTTCCATGTGCGTGACACGTGATTTGGAATCGGCGCTCCATGCTCCCATCGAGTGCGGGTGGTTCTTGGCGTATTGCTTCACCGGACCCGCGACGCGACGATCCGAATTACCTTCACGCAAAACGGGGTTAACAGCACTACCGAGGACCTTAGCGTAGCGACTGCGAACGGCCATTTCGGCATCGTTTTCAGGCTCGTCCGGAAAGTCAGGAATGTCATAGCCCTGCAACTGCAGTTCCTTAATCGCCGCAATTAGCTGTGGTATCGATGCGCTGATATTGGGAAGTTTGATGATGTTCGCTTCTGGCATTTTTGCGAGATCCCCAAGCTCGGCCAAAGCATCACTTTGTCGTTGGTTTTCACGCAGCCGTTCTGGAAAAGTAGCAATGATTCGTGCGGCCAACGAGATGTCACGGGTTTCTACCGCAACACCGGCTGCGGCCGTAAATGCCTTGACGATCGGTAGGAATGAGTGGGTTGCCAATGCTGGCGCTTCATCGGTAATCGTGTAGATAATTTTTGCGGTCATTTGTTTGAGTTATTTCCGTCAAGATTAAATGAATGGTGGCCCCAAAATGGGGCCACCAGTTGGCAATTATTACAAGCTGATGCCGGACCAGCCTACCGGGCGACCAGAGCAGTTAAGCTTAATTCGCAGGCTTGCCTTTTGCGATGTTGGTCGCCAAAGCGATCATCGAGCCAAGGTCGCTCAGATTTGCCGGGATGACCAGTGTATTGCCCTCTTTTGCAAGATGACCAAATTCGCTCACGTATTGCTCGGCGATCCGAAGTTGCATCGCTTCGGCACCACCTTCGGTAGTCACCGCAATGGCGATTTTCTTCATGCCGTCCGCTGTCGCACTCGCCACCGCCAAAATTGCTGCAGCTTCACCTTGTGCCTCGTTGATCTGTTGCTGCTGTTTAGCTTCGGATTCTTTGATCACGCGTTGCTTTTCGCCTTCGGCCTGGTTGATCTTGGCGTCGCGTTCGCCTTCAGAGGTAAGGATGACAGCGCGTTTTTCGCGCTCTGCGCGCATCTGTTTTTCCATTGCACTAAGAACATCGCGTGGCGGATTAATATTTTTAATTTCGTAGCGCAGTACTTTTACGCCCCAGGGGTCTGATGCCTTGTCCAATTCTGAGACAACATTTGCATTGATCGCGCCGCGCTCTTCAAAGGTTCGGTCAAGGTCTATCTTGCCGATTTCAGATCGCAATGTTGTTTGTGCCAATTGTGAAATGGCGAACATGTAGTTGCCAATGCCGTAAGACGCGCGTTCTGGGTCGAGTACTTGCATATACAAGACACCGTCGACGCCGACTTGAACATTGTCATTGGTAATACAAATCTGCTCGGCGATATCGATCGCTTGTTCTTTCATCGTATGTTTGTATGCGATTTTATCGATGAACGGTAGCAAGATGTGAAATCCTGCGCGGAGCACGCGACTGAACTTTCCGAATCGTTGTACGACGAAGCCATTTTGTTGAGGAACAACAACGGCGGTTTTTGTGATGATAATAATTGCCACAAATGCGATTGCGACTGCTACATAGAATGAATTCATAGTTTCTTCCAATGATTTGATGAGTTGAGAAGCGCCATGCGCTGCTTAGTCTGCGCTAATACGTAGCACCGTGCCTTCAATATCAAGGACGCGCGCTTTCGAGCCGCTCTCAATTGTATTCTCGCCCACGTTTCGAATTGACCATTCCGTTCCGCGGTGAATGGTGCGCCCATCATTGCCCGGTTCTAGACTATTGGTGACCGTGACGCTTTCGCCTTCCAATGGATCTCTGAACCCAGGTGCATTACCGCGGATTTTTTCGTATAGCGTCTTTCTGAAAGTAAACATTGAGATGAGCGCGAAAGCAGCAAAGGCGATCCATTGCACCCATTCCGGCATGACGATACCGACGAGGCTGAGCGCACCGACGAGAAGCGCTGAAAACCCCAAGAAAATTAGATAGAACTGAGCATCAACCGCGAATAGCTCAGCGCCCATAAAAATAGCGCCGAGAATTATCCATCCCCACCATGTCATGGCATTTCTCCCTATTGCATTCGCAGAGTGTCGGCGGGTCCGCCAGGATCGATCCCGATCCGCCCGCGGTTTCGTTCTAACCTCGCATCAAGATTGCGAGTTGACCTTTAGTCATATGGGCGAAACTCGATAATTCAATGGCGAGTTTCACGCTCAAAAATGTTGGACCCGGTAGGACTCGAACCCAATTCGCCCGCGATTTTTGTCAAATCAGACATGCACATCGCAGATTGAGCAAAACTGTCCATGGTGTTGCCCGCCGATTATCGGCGGCAAGTCCAAATTCGTTCCTGACGCATTTGTGATCTTTAGTAATTTAGTCGGAGCATGGCAAGTAATGCTCCGTCTACACTCCAAATTTGGTGGGCCCGGTAGGACTCGAACCTACGACCAAGGGATTATGAGTCCCCTGCTCTAACCAGCTGAGCTACAGGCCCAATATATATTTTTCAAAGATCTTCGTTAATACTTAATTAGCTATCCATCGAATACGATCAGTCTTCCAATAAGAAACTCCGCAACTGATCAGAGCGCGTTGGATGACGCAATTTACGTAGTGCCTTGGCTTCGATCTGTCGAATACGCTCACGTGTGACGTCGAATTGTTTGCCGACCTCTTCGAGCGTGTGGTCCGTGTTCATGTCGATGCCGAACCGCATTCTTAGGACTTTCGCTTCGCGCGGTGTTAGACCTGCTAACACAGAGTGAGTCGTTTCTATCAGTCCTTCAGATGTCGCCGATTCAATAGGTGAGTAAACCGTTAGATCCTCGATGAAATCTCCCAGGTGTGAGTCTTCATCGTCGCCGATCGGTGTTTCCATCGAAATCGGCTCCTTCGCAATTTTCAGCACCTTACGAACTTTGTCTTCAGGCATTTCCATGCGTTCAGCCAATTCATCTGGCAGTGGTTCTCGACCTATTTCCTGCAGCATCTGCCGTGAAATTCGATTGAGCTTATTGATCGTTTCGATCATGTGTACTGGAATTCGAATAGTGCGCGCCTGATCAGCAATTGACCGTGTAATCGCCTGACGAATCCACCATGTCGCGTACGTTGAGAATTTGTACCCACGTCTGTATTCGAACTTATCTACCGCTTTCATTAAGCCAATGTTGCCTTCCTGAATAAGATCCAGGAACTGCAGGCCGCGGTTGGTGTATTTCTTCGCGATCGAGATCACCAGGCGCAGGTTGGCTTCAACCATTTCTTTCTTAGCTCGGCGTGCTTTTGCCTCGCCAATCGACATTTGCCGATTGATCTCTTTGATTTCAGCGATTTTCAAATTGGTCAACGTTTCTATCGCCAGCAATTTGCGCTGTGCTCGTAGAATATCGTCACGTAGTTTGCCGAGAATCGAGGAATGCTTGCGCTTTGCTCTAATGTGCTTCTCGATCCACGACAGATCAGTTTCGCTCTTAGGAAAACTCGCCAAAAAGTCTTTTCTGGGCATTCCGGCATCACGCACACAGATCTGCATGACCTGGCGTTCCTGAGTTCGAATAACAGAAACAGACGCGCGTAAATTTCGTACTAATACGTCGGTCAACTTCGGTGCTAGTTTCAGTTCCATCAGTTGATCGGCGAGCTCGGCCTGAACCTTGGTGGTCTTTTTGTCTTTCGCGCCGTATTTATCGATGGCGGTAATCGATCGTTTAAAGATGCGCTTGATCGTTTTGGTGCGTGCTTTGACCTCTTCAGGATCGGGACCGGTGTCGATAACTTCTTCTTCGTCATCATCATCATCCGTTTTCTGGACGGGCTTTTTGATTTCATCAGGTGCGTTGGGATCGATAAAGCCGACCACGAAATCCTGCATGCGCGTATCGCCTGCGTTTACCGCATCCGCAACTTCGATGAGTTTTTCCAACGTTGGTGGAAAATGCGCCATGTGATATTTGACTTGATTAAGGCCGTCTTCGATGCGCTTAGCGATTTCGATCTCGCCTTGCCGTGTCAGAAGCTCGACCGTCCCCATCTCGCGCATATACATGCGCACCGGGTCGGTGGTGCGGCCAGCCTCGGTCTCGACGGCGGCCAGGGCAGCTGCGGCTTCTGCGGCGGCAATATCATCGGCAGAACTGTCGCCTTCTGTCAGCAATAGATCATCGACATCGGGCGCTAC
>JABIUH010000081.1 GCA_018701055.1 Woeseia sp.
CGTTGTTTACGCTAGTTGGCGGTGTGGCCGCGCAGCCACAAGATCCACTTGTTATCGAGACGCAGGGTAATCGGCCGTTCGGAGGTGCCTTGATCGGTGATCCTGAAAGCAGAGTCTTCGCCTGCGATCACGGTTACGTCGATTGGCAGATTCCGCCTGACGCGCGAGCGCTGCCGATTCTGTTCGTTCATGCGAGCAGCAAACGAACCTGGGAGACTGCTTTCGATGCGCGGCGGGAAGGGTTCATCCCCATTTTTCTCCGCCGGGGTTTCGCGACCTACAGTACCGATCTGCCGCGGACCGGTCAGGCCGGACAAGCCTGTGCGCCGGTGACCTACGAGCCCGACAACGAGTGGTCGATTCAGACTTCGTTCACCAGTTGGCGCTATGGTGTCTGGTTGCCTGGCCAGCTCGAGCCGACTTTTTATCCCGGGGTCAGGTTTCCGATTGATGATTCTGTGGCGCTGGACGAATTCTTCCGAATTCAAACGCCGGAATTCAACGGTCAGGAAAATGAAGACGTCGAGACCGATGCGCTGGCCGTTCTCATGGGCGAGATCGGCCCATCCATTATGCTTACACACTCGTCAACCGGAATCCGCGGATGGATCGCCGCGATCAAAAGCGACAATGTCGCCGCCATTGTGAGCTACGAACCTGGTGAATTCGTGTATCCCGAAGGCGAATTGCCGCCGCCAATACCGATGGCCGGAGGAGGTGAGCAATCTCCTGGACGCGAGGTTTCGATGGAGGATTTCTTGAAGCTGACGCGATTTCCGGTTCAGATCGTATGGGGAGATTATATTCCGACCGAAATCGATCCCGCCAATGTCGGCCCGTTGGCAACGTTGGATTTTCGACGCCGCAACGTATTGAAGGCACAATTGATGGTCGATGCCATCAACCGACATGGCGGAGATGCACAGAACCTGGTGTTGCCGGAAATCGGTATCGAAGGCAACGCCCACTTTCCTATGCTCGAGACCAACAACGTTCAAATCGCGGATTTGTTGTCAGATTTTCTTGCTGAAAAAGGACTCGATCGGCGCTAGCCAACGTGGACAATCGAATTCTCAAGCGCGACCGGGTGAATCACGCTGGATTTGTCAAAAAGTGAGGCGTTTATTGACGGTTTATCGAGATCCACAAAGTGGGGTAAGAGTGACGTAAGAGTGACACCACCCACGTTAAAAAGGATAAAAAACACCAGGTACTTGAACGTAACTAATTGTTCTATATACTGCGCGTCCGTGCGGTTCTAACTCTTAATCAGTGGGTCACAGGTTTGAACCCTGCACGACCCACCATACATGCTCAGGAAAAGCAGAATTGAATAGGCCGCGTTTGGGTTAGTGCTTCAAAGAGGTACTAAGTACGCGTGATTTAATGCGAAAGTGGCGGAATTGGTAGACGCGCTGGTTTTAGGTACCAGTAGGGAAACCTGTGAGAGTTCGAGTCTCTCCTTTCGCACCAAATTTAAACTGATCAGCATAGCAATCGCTGCTCAAATCGATCGAACTACAAAAAAGAAATCAAATGCAAGTAAAAGTAGATAAAAAAGGCGCAATTGGTCGTGTATTACAAATCGCCGTGCCGGCTGAACGTCTCGAGAGTGAAATCAAAACCCGCCTTCAGCGGATGGCCAAAAACGCTAAAATCCCTGGCTTTCGTCCGGGTAAGGCACCATTTTCGGTGATTGAGTCGAAATATCGCGCCGATGCTGAGGAAGATGTTGTGGGTAATGTGGTTGAGTCGAGTTTGCGAGAAGCGCTGGAGTCTAAAGAACTGCGAATGGCGGTACAGCCAGATTTGAACATTCAACCGTACGATAAAGAGAAAGGTCTCTCGTATACGGCAACGTTTGATATTCATCCAGAGCTCAAAAAACTGGATTTGGCCGGCATTAAAGTAAAAGTTCCGATAGCTGACGTTAGTGACGCCGATATTGATAGAACGATAGAAACCATGCGCAAACAGCATGTAACTTGGCAAGATACTGATAAAAAGTTGGCAACCGGTGATCGTTTGATGATGGATTTTGTCGGCTCTTTGGATGGCGAGGAGTTTGAAGGTGGCGCAGCACAGGATTTTGCTTTAATTGCTGGTGAAGGGCAGATGCTGGAAGATTTTGAGAAAGGCGTTGTCGGTATGAAAGCTGGCGATCAGAAAGCGATCAAAGTCAAATTTCCAAAAGACTATGGGGTAGAAACGCTTGCGGGCAAAACAGCAGATTTCGCCATTACCGCGAAATCGGTTAGTGAAAGTACATTACCCGCTGTTGACGATGAATTTGCAAAGTTATTTGGTGTGGACGACGGTGGTGTCGAAAGTCTACGGAGTGAGGTGAAGAATAATCTTGCTCGTGAATTGAAAACCAAGTTACGCTCGGTGACTAAAGAAAGGGTTTTTGAAGCGATTTTGGGCCAAAATAAAATTGAATTACCTGGAAAAATGGTCGAGCAAGAGATCGATAGCCTGATTGAGCGGCAGAACTCTTATGCGAAGGAAATGGCTGGTGGAGCCGCTTTGCCTGAGTTACCTGAGCCAGATCGTGAAGCTCAACGTGTTGAGGCCGAGCGCAGAGTTGCTTTAGGCCTTATTATGATGGAGCTGGTTCACGAAAAGAATATCAAGGTGGACGGTGAGCGTGTGCGCGCACGGGTCGAAGAAATGAGTACTGGTTATGAGCGGTCCGAAGAGTTTGTTAACTGGTATTACGGTGATAAGCAGCGATTGGCCCAGGTTGAATCAATTGTGCTGGAAGAACAGGTGGTTGAGTATTTAATTGAATCCGCGAAAACCACGGAAGAAAAAGTCGATCTCGACGATTTGATGCAATAGCGCTTCGCTCGATGGGTTCATGACAAAAGCCCCACTTCGGTCGGGCTTTTCTATTTTTGATTGCGCTCCGGGTTTTGATTGCGCTCGGGGATAGCAGAGATATACTAAGCGATAACGAATGTGTGAGAACAGCCCCTAGTGGTACGTGGAGAAATAATGTCGGCTAATGACTCATAATTGACGGACACCAAACTTCCTGGTGCAGATCAGATTAGCAATACAGGGTTAGTCCCGATGGTCGTTGAGACCACCGGAAGAGGTGAGCGTGCGTA
>JABIUH010000071.1 GCA_018701055.1 Woeseia sp.
CAGCCGAATTGAACCGTGAGTGGCACTGTCCGTATTGTGAAATGATCGCTCAATCGACCCGCTGACGGGCGATGGCAGCCAATGACGGCAGATGTACACAGCTTACAGTTGTTCAAATACATAGGCTCTGCAAAAACGCTATTGCAGTCCCTCGTGCCCAATGCTTTTGCTTTTACGGTCTTGATCGAGGGTGTTGCTGGAGCAGTGATGGCGTTGACGACTACGAATTCGACAATTTCATTGTCGAATTACCACGTGAATTGTTGTTCGACGAGAATCGCGACGACGAACGCATCAAGCGCACCTTAACCTCCGGTAGAACCCTCCTTTTGTTGCCTGTTTACGCAAGCAATGATGAGCCGCTGGGCGTGCTCGTGTCTGTGTTTTCGAAGAACGACGATAAGTCGTCTTGGTTCAATCCGAGCCTCCTAAGCAACATTCTGGAGCCGGCCGTAAATGTAATCGCTGAAATAATGCAGCTCAACGGCCAGATCGCATCAAACGATGATCTTGCTGCGAACGCGGAAAAAGAACTCAAACTTATCTACAATATTGATGAGAAAATTCACGGCACGTCGCGAAGTCATTCGAGTCTTGCTCAGCTCATCGGTAAAGCGGTCGTTTTCTCGGAATTTTGTACAGCGTACTGCTGCTTCCTGCGAAGAGAATTCGCATCAGCGCAACACACTCTACTTGGAAAAGCGTCAATCGGAAATCGGTAGATAAGTATCTTATAGATACGCTTTTTAGCAATCTTGAGGGTCAGCGTGGCCCAATAATTTTTGACGTTCCGCGTGTTGAGAGCTCAAAAAACCCAGCTGAAAAGGGTTACCAGCCATGCTATTTCCTCTCGTGGATAGAGCAGGAAATGTTGAGGGCGCGCTTGCCCAGCTGGGTCGGGTTGACGGGACTCCTTTCGACGCATCGCATATGCGTTTCATGACGCACATTGTGCGCAAGGTTGAGTACGTTATCGAGCAGTCGTTCGATGGGAGCACTGGGTGGCCGTGACGATGCGCATCAACTCATATATTTCGATTTGGATAATCTACAACTGGTCAACGACACCTTCGAACGCAAAGCCGGAGACGACGTTATCACCCGTTTCGGTCAGCTGATCGAAGAATACTTACCAAAGAACGTGGTGGCGACCCGCCTTGCAGAAGATGACTTCGTTATCTTGTTAACGCACAGATCCACTGACGACGCCTAAAATTTGGCCGCGACGGTAAAGAAAACGGACATGTGTTGCGCTACCTGCAGGGTGACCGATCTTTGCAGGTGACCTTTAGTGTAGGAATTGCCCCGTTGAACGCGAGTACTTCGGAAGGTGACGCGCTGACAACGGCACGTATTGCGTGTGATAGCGCAAAGGACCATGGTCGCGATCGAATCGAGATCTACGACCAAAAAGACCTAAGTGTCGTGCAACGGTATGACGACATGTATTTGGTTGCGGAAATTCAAAACACATTGGGTGCGGACGATTTCTGTTTGCTCGCCCACGCGATTGTTCCGCTCGCTAAAGGCGCGACCGACGAATACTATGAAATTCTTCTACGCATGAGCGATAACAAGGGCAACCGAGTGTCGTCGCCGGCATTTTTCTCTGCTGCCGAACGTTACCAGTTGATGCCGAAAATTGACCGCTGGGTCGTCTCGAATACCCTCGCGCGGTTGGCGGAGAAGGTCGATTATCTCAAATCTAGCGGCGCTATTTTCGCAATCAATTTGTCGGGACAATCATTGGGCGACGACGACATATTGAATTTTATTGAAGAAGAGATTGATCGAAGCGGCGTACCCTCGACCTCGATTTGTTTCGAAGTGACGGAATCTGTGGCCGTGTCCAGCCATAACAAGGCTCAGACCTTCATCGACGCACTTCGCAAGCGGGGCTGTAAATTCTCCCTGGATGATTTCGGCGCTGGCCTTAGCTCCTTTGCCTATCTTAAGAAATTCAAAGTGGATACGCTCAAAATAGATGGCGGTTTCATCCGTGATATCAGCGAAAATCAGATCTCGGAGTCAATGGTGGTGGCGATTACCCAGGTTGCCAAGGTTATGAATTTAAGCACGGTGGCCGAATACGTCGAAACAGAAAATACGAAAAACCTTTTGAGCAAGATTGGCGTGGACTTTGCTCAAGGGCACGCCGTTGGTAAGCCCGGGCCACTTGAGGACCTTCTCGCTCAGATCGGCAGCAACTCGCAATCTTCTCTTTGTTAGTCATATTTCAGTAGACTTGCTCAAATGAGCGCATCCGAAGACCCAAAAAACCCAACTGGATTGGGTGATCTTCCGGACTTACTTGAGCTGACAGTAGGCGGCTGGAAGGATGAATTTTGCCGGCCTGACGGAATCCAATTTGCGGAAATTATTGTAGCGGCAGAAGATAGGGGCACATTACTTCGTTTGGTGGCTAGCAGCGATTTTGCGGGTAAAACCCTGCTAAAGGAGCGTGCCTGGTTCTTGCAGGCGATAGCAGAGCGCACTTTCGACGCACCGGCCAACACCTCTGCCTTCAGCGATACCTGTAATGCGATTGGTTCCGATAACGACACTGTCGACAAAGCTAAGTCGCGTTTGCGGCGCCTGCGGAATAGACAACTACTGCATATTCTCTGGCGGTCTACTAACAGATCTGATTCTGTCGAACAAAACCTCGACGCGCTATCGAGTCTCGCCGACGCCTTAATCATTGCAAGTTTGCACTTTGCCGAGCGCCAAATGGAAGATCGGTTTGGCCCACCGATAAACGCCAAGGGTAAGGCCGTCAAATTGGTGACCCTTGCCATGGGCAAGCTGGGTGGCAGGGAATTGAATTTCTCGTCCGACGTCGACCTTGTGTTTCTGTACACCGAAGACGGCGAAACTCAGGGAGCGCGAGCGCTTTCGGCATCCGAATATTTCGCTCGACTGACTAGACAGGTAATTGCCCTCCTGGAGGAGGTCACGGCAGATGGGTTTGTCTATCGGGTTGATACTCGATTACGTCCGTTTGGTGACAGCGGGCCGCCGGTCGTGAGTTTTACCGCATTCGAGAACTATCTCCTACAACATGGAAGAAGTTGGGAGCGTTATGCCTATGTCAAAGCGCGCGTCATCGGTGACTTCGCGTCGGCAGACGACATCGATGGATTGCGACAGAATGTAATTGAACCCTTCGTATATCGACGCTATCTCGATTTCGGTGTTTTTGAAGCACTGCGAGACATGCAGGCATTGATCGCAGCTGAAGTGCGGAAGCGTGAGTTAAAAGACAATGTTAAACTCGGTCCTGGGGGAATTCGCGAGATTGAATTCATCGTCCAATCTTTGCAACTCGTGCGAGCAGGGGGCGACCAACAATTGCGTTGTCGCGAGTTACGCCTAGCACTTACCCGATTAGCACAGGGTAAGGGCCTGGATCGCAGCACCGCAGAATCGCTCCTAACGTCATATGACTTCTTGCGTAGACTTGAAAATGGCATCCAGGCGATTCGTGACCAGCAAACGCATGACTTGCCTGATAACGACCTCGACCAGGCTCGTCTAGTCGTCGTGATGGGGAGTGCATCCTGGGGCGAGTTGAAAGATAGCCTGAATCAACATCGTACTAGTGTCAGCGAGCATTTCTCTGCGGTAGCATTTAGGGGTGCGGATAGCGATCTGGAAAGTGAGCTAACCGATAGCTTGCTAGCGCAATGGAATGCTTCCAGTGCGAGCAGCGATTGGACTGAGTTTCTACAACAGAAAGATTACGCTGAAAGTGCGGAACTCAATGAAGCCATCACCCGGTTCACGCGAACGGTTCATCAGCTGCAGATAGACGCGACTGCCGAGCGTCGTGTTGGGCGATTTATTTCGACGTTTTTGAAATTGCTTAAAGACAAGCGTAAGCCATCAGTTGTGGCGAATCGCGTGCTTGATATCGTATCGAAAATTCTTAGGCGCAGCGCCTACGTTGCATTATTGAACGAAAATCCCGCGGTCCTAATGCGGCTCGTTAGCTTGTGTGAACAAAGTGCATATCTTGCTGGCGAGATCGCGAGCTTCCCGCTCTTGCTCGACGAATTACTCGATCCGCGCCTTTACACTGCGGAGAAAACACACGCGACAATGCTTCGAGATATTGATGAGCGCCTCGTAGCGATCGAAGACGATAGCGAGAAAATGATAGAAGTTCTCGCGCAATTTCAACGTGCGACGCTCTTTCGTATTGCGGTAGCAGATGTGAGTGGCAACCTTCCAATCATGCAGGTTAGCGATTGTCTTACCGATCTAGCTGAAATTGTATTGAATAAAGCCCTGGAGGTTGCTGCGGCGGACCTTAACCGCCGACATGGCGTGCCGATGGTTAAAACGGACAACGGCGAACGAGAGGTAGGATTCGGTGTGATCGCCTATGGAAAACTGGGCGGGATGGAGCTCTCCTATCGATCGGACCTGGATTTGGTCTTTCTGCATGATTCCAGTGTCGATGGCCAGCAGACAAATGGAAAAAAACCACTGGAAAATAGTATGTACTTCGGGCGTCTGGTTAGACGGCTGGTGCATTTCCTCACGGCCCGGACGACTTCGGGCGCGCTCTACGAGGTTGATACGCGATTACGGCCAAGCGGTCGTTCCGGTTTGTTGGTGATTAATACCGAAGGCTTTGAGCGTTATCAGGAAGACAACGCCTGGACGTGGGAGCACCAGGCATTGCTGCGAAGTCGACCCGTCGCGGGCAGTGCGAAGGTTGCGCGCGAGTTTGAGCGTATCCGCGCGGATACTTTGCAAAGCAGAGTTAACGTGGATGATTTGCAGACGGAAGTCGTCAACATGCGCGGTAAAATGCGCAAGCAATTGGATAAGAGTAGCCCCGACTTATTTGATCTAAAGCAGGGCGAAGGTGGAATTGGCGATATCGAATTTCTAGTTCAATTCTTAATTTTAAAAAATGCTCGGACTGCACCAGCGCTCATTCATTTCTCCGACAATATTCGGCAGTTAGGTACCTTAGAGGCCGTGGGTGTCTTGTCGGCAAGTGATGTTTTACGACTGCAAGAGATCTACCGGGCCTACCGCCTGCGAAGTCATCGCCTGGCGTTGAATGACCGGGCAGCGCTGATTCCCAGTGATGAGTTCACAGTGGAGCGTGGATTCGTAACTTCTGTGTGGCGAAGAGAAATGGACAAATAACGACGACTTGTTATTTCGTAGTGTTGGTAATGAACGGGTCGTTGTTATAATCCCTCGCTGAGGAACGGCCAAGTGACAACGAAAAAGGTGAACGAAGTGGCAGATAGAGCAGGAACAGTCGATCAAGATTTGATCACCGCAAACGCGCAACACCGGTATGAGGTGCGCGCGCATGATTTGCCGTTGTCGTGTCCGATGCCGGGCATGTATTTGTGGAATTCTCACCCAAAAGTCTATTTGCCTGTCGAGGAGGCCGGTGAAGCGAGGTGCCCGTATTGCGGCGCGGACTATTTTTTCAAAAGCGATGAAAAGCCGGATAAATAACCTCTAAAGTAACCAATAAATCAAAAAAATCCTAAAAAATGTAAATTTATAGATATATTGTCGAATTCTGCTCGAGGAATTCATTAAAAAAATAAAAAATAACTTCTATAAAAATACTGCTAAATCGAGTAAATATCGATAAAATGTGATAAATACTTAAAAAGTGATTTTTTAACTCTCCAGCTCATCCGTATTTAACTCAAACTCGGATCGTTTCGGTGCGAAATCGCACATTGTGGTTCAGTTCAACGCAATGTACATTCGAAAAATTCGCCTTAAGGTCCCTATCTACTAAAAAAATCATCTATTTTTTGATTAACATCCTGTAAGTGGATTAACTCCATCGCGTCAGGGCTTCGCACTCGTTGTCCCCATCGCAGCTGGTCAATAGATTTGCCTAGGTAGCGCTGGGCGGCTTCGCCGTAGGCGTCGACGGTTAGGTCTGAACTCAGATACGGTCCGCTGCGGGCAGGATTGGACGTGGCATATAGGCCAATGACGGGTGTTCCAACCGCTGTAGCCATATGCGCGGGCCCAGAGTCTGGGCAAATAAGCAGGTCACTCGCCGCAATGAGCGCAAGCAACTGTTTTAGCGATGTCTTGCCGATCTGATTAGTGACATGCGGACCACTCAATTGCTGTATCTGTTGCCCGTATTCCCGTTCGAGCTCTGTTGGACCACCGGTCAGAATGACTTTGCAGCCATGCTTTTCTACCGCATGCTTTGCCGCTGCGGCATAGTCCACGGCACTCCAGTTGCGAAAGTTTCGACTACGTTGGCTGCTGCAAGGGCTAATCAACATTACGGGTCTGTCACCAGCGGTCACATCGGTCGCAAATGATTGGTCCTCTGCAGGCAACGGTATATCCCAACGTAGCGGCGTACCCGGTACACCAATGTGCTTCGCGAAACCCATCATGCCGTCCAGAACATGTTGGTTGGTTGCCGCCGCTATACGCTGATTGGTGAACAGCCACTGAAAGTCTCTGGCTCGCTGGCGATCAAAGCCGAGCCGATAAGATGATGGAATTAAGCGGCTCAAGAAATTTGCGCGCATGGACGCGTGCATGCAGAGCGCTATATCGAAGTGGCGCTCACTTAGCTGAGAACGAATATAGGCATACGCGCCGAGGCCTGCCTGCTTGTCGAAAATGATAAACTCGATGCCCGGAATATCAGCCAACAAGCCAGCTTCAGTTTTGCCAATGATCCAGGTTAGTTTTGCTGCGGGCCAGAAGTCTTGAATCGCCCGCACGACTGCTAAGGCATGGCAAGTATCGCCGATTGCCGAGAGACGCACGACACAGATACTG
>JABIUH010000334.1 GCA_018701055.1 Woeseia sp.
CTCGCGAGAGCGGCTTCGGCTTCGACCGCAGCGTCTTCGTCATCGTTGGACACGGCTGTTTCTGACAGCGTAATTGAATCGACATCGGGGGCCTTTTCGTGAACGGCGATTCCCATGTCGTTAATCATGTTGACGATTTCCTCGATCTGTTCCGGATCGACTATTCCACTGGGCAGATGGTCGTTGACCTCTGCATACGTCAGGTAGCCTTGCTCCTTGCCTCGGGCAATCAAATCTTTCAATTGTTTGGCTTGTTTGTTGCTACTAGTGACTGTGCCTTTCTGTGTCAAGACGAAATTCCCTCTGCCGAAAAAATGCAAACGATCGATTATACTGATTTGACCGTATTTGATCTATATTTATCCGCTAAACGCGGACCCCTGACTCAATGCTCTCAGTTCATCTTTTTCGAGATCACTCAAATTTCCAAGTCTTTGTTTTTCAATGATAAAATCTAACCGTTCCTTTCGAGCCGCCAATGCGAGTTGCGTTAAGCAATCTGCCAGCTCCGCCCCGGCATCGAAGTCTTCAGACCCTGGCAGCTCAACGGTCACCAGTTTGGCCAGGTGCCGACCCTCTTCGTGGCTTCGAAAACGTTCTAGTAAACCCGCGGTGGTCATATTGGGTTCCGACTGAACAGTTTCAATGAGGTCGCGTAATAAATCGCTACCAGGCTTGCTTACGTCGGCAAGCTTCTCGATGTTCAAGCTCACTACGGTCTCGGGATGGTGCAATACCAAGGTGATCGCGCGCCGCACAATCGACGGATTGCCGGTGCCTTGACCGCTTTGTTTTAATCGAGACCTGGGACGAGGCGCAAACTGTGCATCCTTCGACACATCACGTTTGACGATATTTTCCAGTTTTTCTGTCGAAATGCCCACGGTGTTTGCTAGCCTTTCCGTCAGTAGTTCTTTGTAGACGCCAGCGGGAATTTTCGACAGCAATGGGCGCGCCAATTCGGCCATTCGTGCGCGTCCGTCAACAGAATTCATGTCTACTTGTCCGGCCAACTCCTCAAGCAGAAAATCTGATAGCGGAGTTGCCTTATCCATTGCCGTTTCAAATGCGACCGCGCCGTTTTCCTGCACATACGAATCTGGATCCTGACCATCGGGGAGGAAAACGAACTTTATTTGGCGTCCTTCTTTAATTTGCGGTAATGCGTTTTCGAGCGCCTTCCAGGCGGCATCGCGACCAGCGCGGTCGCCGTCAAAACAAAACAGCACTTCCTCGCAAACTCGAAACAGTCGATTAAGATGATCAAGGGTAGTCGCCGTGCCGAGCGTCGCGGTAGCGAAATCGATGCCATGTCGAGCGAGCCCGACGACATCCATATAGCCCTCTACAACCACTAGTCGCTCAATATTTCGTAGTGCCTGACGGGCCTCATACAGTCCATACAATTCCCGACCTTTATGAAACAGGACTGTTTCCGGAGAATTCATGTACTTGGCTTGATCATTCTTCATCATGACCCGCCCACCGAAACCAATCACCCGGCCGCGAGAATCGCGAATCGGAAAAATAATTCGTTCGCGAAATCGATCGTAGTGCTGCCCGTTGTCCTTGCGGATAATGAGCCCGACTGCCAGCAGTCGATCGATGGCTTCCTTTGACGTGCCAAACTTGTCGAGGACGTTGCTCCAGCCGTCGGGTGCGTAACCGACACTGAATCGTTTCGCCGTAGCGCCGTCGATGCCACGATTCTTCACATACTCGATTGCGACAGGATGATTCTTGAGTTGTCCTTCGAAATAACGTGCGACCCGGGAAATGAGCTCAAACAATGCATCATAGCTGCGGGCCGGTCGCTGACCTTCCTCCCGCGGCACTTCGATTCCCATGGTATTCGCAAGACTCTCGACGGCATCCACAAAATCCATGTGATCGTGTTCCATCAGGAAGCTGATGGCCGTCCCATGCGCGCCGCAGCCGAAGCAGTGATAGAAGCCCTTGTCAGGTACGACTGAAAATGACGGTGTTTTTTCGTCGTGAAAAGGGCAGCAGCCTTTGAACTCTTTGCCCGCCTTCTTTAGCTGAACTCGACGCCCAACCACTTCCGCAACATCGGCCCTCGAGATAAGGTCATCAATAAAGTGTTGTGGGATTAGTCCGCTCATTTACTTACTAACGGGCAATTTGCATGCCCAGGGTTAGCCCCGCTTATTATTATTATTTTTCGGTCAGGCTAGCAGAAAGAAATTCTCTCAAATACCTCGATGAGAGCCAATTCTGAAATTACAGCGCGCTCCGAACTAGGTCCGTCGGACCGTCAGTTTAGACGTGCTTTTACCTTGGCGCCGACGGCACCCATGTTGGCGCGACCCGCAGCTTTAGCTTTAACGATGCCCATCACCTTACCCATGTCGCGAATCGACTCCGCACCACTGTTTGCGATTGCGTCATCGACTATCGCGTCGAGCGCCTCATCTGACAATTGTTCAGGTAGGTAATCCGCGAGAATTTCGATTTCGGCACGTTCGATGTCGGCGAGATCTTTTCGCTGGCCTTGTTCAAATTGGGTGATTGAATCTCGGCGCTGCTTGACCATCTTGTTCAAAATGCCAAGGATCGCGACGTCATCGTCGAGTTCTATGCGCTCATCAACTTCAACCTGTTTGATCGCGGCAGTAATCAGCCGCAGCGTTTTAAGCCGGTCTTTCTCACCGGCCTTCATGGCTGTTTTAACGTCGTCTAGGATTTTGCCCTTAAGAGACATGGCGGGCCACAGATTTCGAGATCAATACAAGCGTGTACGTCGAGCTGAATCGCGGGAAATACGCTTCAAATGGCGTTTTACGGCAGCAGCTTTCTTACGCTTTCTTTCCTGAGTTGGCTTCTCGTAAAATTCACGACGGCGCAGTTCTGTCAGGATCCCGGCCTTTTCACAGGCACGTTTGAATCGACGCAACGCAGCGTCGAAATATTCATTTTCTTTTAGGCGAACACTCGGCATACAAATTCTGTCTACTTCAAATACAAAGAAACCCGGCACATGCCCGGGACTGAACCCCACATGATATCTACCGGGTAGCCAATTTGCAAAGCAATATTCCATCATTCTCACCAGTAATGATGAAGTGCTGAGGTATGATGCGCCGCTTATGCTGATATTGGGACTGGAAACGAGTTGTGACGAGACGGGCGTCGCGCTCTACGACACCGAGCGTGGGCTCCTCGCTGAGGTCTTGCACAGCCAGGTTGACCTGCACGCTGTGTATGGAGGCGTAGTGCCGGAAATTGCTTCTCGCGACCATTTACGACGCCTTCTGCCGCTGATTCAGCAGGTACTTGATGACGCCGGAGTGGTTCGACCGGACGCAATTGCGTATACCGCGGGTCCGGGTCTGGTCGGTGCGTTGATGGTTGGGGCCGGCATGGCTAACGGGCTTGGGTTGTCTTGGGGCTGTCCCGTTATTCCGGTTCACCACATGGAGGGACATCTCCTGGCTCCGATGCTCGAGGATGACCCGCCGACCTATCCATTTCTTGCTTTGTTGGTATCCGGTGGCCATACGTTGTTGGTTTGGGTTCCAACGCTTGGGGCATACGAAATTTTGGGGACTACCCTGGACGATGCGGTTGGAGAGGCATTCGATAAGACGGCGAAGTTGCTCGGCCTCGGGTATCCAGGCGGGCCAGCGCTAGCAGCGTTGGCAGAAAATGGCGATTCTGCAGCCTGGCCCTTGCCGCGACCGATGATCCATCGCGATGGTTTTGATTTCAGTTTCAGCGGACTGAAAACCGCAGTCATGCTGAAAGTCCGCGAAGCGGAAGAGAGGGGCATTCTGGAGGAATCCCGCGCGGATCTTGCGGCTTCATTCCAAAAGGCGGTCGTCGACACATTGGCCAAACGCACGCTGAAGGCCGCGAGGCATAAGGACGCCGCCCGATTGGTGGTTGCCGGTGGTGTCGGTGCTAATCGAATGCTGCGCGACGAACTCACGCGGCAATTCTCCGGCCAGGTTTTCTATCCACGATTGAGATTTTGTACCGATAATGGCGCAATGATTGCAGTTGCCGGCGCGCTGCGACTCGCAGATGGTGGAGAACCCGCTAATATTCAAGCACGGGCGAGATGGTCACTGGAATCGTTGGCCGAGCCGGCAGCCTTAAAACAGAGCGAAGAAACATGACAGACGAAACATATCCCGACACAATCTTTCTTCGTGATATGCGCGTCGAGACGGTCGTTGGAATTTGGGATTGGGAACGGAAGATCCGCCAAATCGTCAGTATCGATCTCGAATTGGGCGCCGATATTCGTCGTGCTGCGGCGAGCGACAGCATTGAGGACACGCTCAACTACAAAAGCGTCGCGAAACGAGTGCAGCAATTTGTAGGCGACTCGAGTTATCAGTTGGTTGAGACGATGGCCGAGGAGATTGCACGAACCATACTCGCGGAGTTTGAAGTTCCCTGGGTACAGGTTCGAGTGAACAAGCCCGGCGCAATTCGTGGCGCGCAAGGTGTTGGCGTGCAAATTAGACGTCACAAAGAATAGTTGGTCGAGATACGTTTGTGGCGATCGTCTATCTAGGCTTGGGCAGCAACAATGACCCGGAAGATAACTTACGGTTGGGTATGCGGGAGCTGCAGCGACGCTTCGATGTCTGGTCGGTGTCTTATGTATATCGCAATAAGGCATTAGGTTTTAGCGGAGCTGATTTTCTGAACGCCGTGGCCTGCATCGAAACGACTTGCTCGCCGTTGGAGGTCTGTCGGGTACTCGACGACATTCACGACGTGGCGGGCCGGATACGGGGTTC
>JABIUH010000386.1 GCA_018701055.1 Woeseia sp.
CATTTCCCAAGTCGGGGGTGAACCCGTAGCGGATATCGACGACTTGGAAAAAATACTGGCGACTTTGGCAGATGGCGATAGGACAACCTTCCGCTTTAATACAATTGATGATCCGCGCAATAGCACCGTTCGTTCGGTGGAGATGGATCGTAATTGGTTTCCAGCCAAGCGTTGTTTACGCAACGACGACACGGGCGTTTGGCCCTGCGAAGACCTTGCCGCAGGACCTGAGCCATCGGCACCGGAGTCGGGCAGCACGCAATTTTCGAAAAACGATGATCCCAGAGTTAACGCGATAACACCTTCTTTGGTCATGGTGACTTTTGATTTGCCATACACCGTGTCCGGTGTATCTGAACGGCACTACTACGGAACTGGATTAATCGTTGATACGAAGCGTGGGCTCATCGTCGTCGATCGTAATACGGTCCCGGTCGCCATGGGTGACGTCAGCATTACCTTCGCGGGTTCACTGCAAATCAATGGTCGTGTTGAATACGTCCATCCGCTACACAATCTGGCGATCGTTGCCTATGACCCGGCACTTATCGGTGATACAGCGGTTAGGGCCGCGAAATTTTCCAAGGAAAAGCTGGTTGCCGGCGATGATGTTTGGGTTGTGGGTCTTAAGGGTGATCATCAGATCGCCCATCAGGTAAGTACTGTTGCTTCGGTCGATGCAATACTGTTGCCGTTGTCGCGCACCATGCGGTTCCGCGATACAAATTTAGAGGCTATTTCGCTCGTTAACGCTCCCGGTGATATCGATGGCGTAATTGTTGATAAGCGTGGCGCGGTTGTCGCTAAATGGGTGAGCTTTGCACTGGGTGGAGATGGAGGACAAATCAATCGAGGTCTTTCGGCAGAAATGGTGCAGGAGTTTGTCGATATTGTTCGTTCGGGAAAATCCGTTTATTCGCTGGAAGTAGAAGTGGGCTACACGCCACTGTTTGCCGCCCGAAAGTTGGGTCTTGATGAGGCATGGCTCGACAGGCTCGAGTCTCACAATCCGACGGGGCGACGCGCACTGAGTGTTTCGCGATTGGTTGCCGGCACGCCAGCAGCTGACCTGCTTCGAAACGGCGACATGATTTTGGCGGTCGACGGAAAACTCATCACCACGTTTCGAGAAATGGAGCGTGCAGTGCAAAAACCCACGGTTGAATTGACTGTATGGCGCGACGGTGACGCAATTGAAATTGACTTGCCGACGGTAGCGCTTGGGGGCGAGGGCGTGACGCGTGCAATATCCTGGGCTGGCGCATTGTTACACGATCCGCACCGTGCCATGGCAGCACAACGAGGTATCGAACCAACCGGTATTTACATCGCCTTTTTCAGTTACGGGTCGCCCGCTACTCGCTATGGCCTTTGGGCTGGGCGCAGAATTGTCGCCGTGGACGATATCGAAACCAATGATTTGGAAGCATTTGTTCAGGCCGTTAGTACAAAAGATGACCAGGCTTCGGTACGCTTGAAAACGGTTTCCTGGAATGGTGCCGAACAAGTGATAACGCTTAAACTCGATAATCAATATTGGCCGGCCTATGAGATTCTTCATACCGATGAGGGATGGCAGCGAGCGCCCATTGGTTAGAGTCGCCACGGTTTGGCTGTTGCTAGCAACGTTCGTAGGTAGCGCGCATACACCCAGGCGCTGTACAAGTACCAGGATGAAAACGGTACATGGGTGTATACCGATCGACGTCCGCCAGATGACCAGGAGGCCGAAGCTCGCAGTCTTGCTGGTGGACCGATTGCGCCAGGATTGGCGGTTGAATCCAGCTTGGTCGGTCGGTCAATTCGGTTCACAGCAAAGAATGACTTTGCTGCACCGGTCGAGATTCTGCTGGAGCTGACCGATCTCGATAATCTCGAGTATCCCGACCCGGACCAGACGCTGCGTTGGGTTGTACCAGGCAACAGCAATTTGCGTTTGCTCGACCTTGCCGCAATTAATAGCAATGCAGGTCCTCGCGCGGAGTACCACTATATTTGGTTGCCAGGTGATCCATCCGCCACGCACGATGAAGGCGAGTTATACCGGGCACCATTCGCGGCGGCGACCCATTATCCGATTACGCAATACTTCCCCGTCGGCATTACCCACCTCACTCCGGATAGTTACTACGCAATAGATCTGGCAATGCCGATAGGTACAGGTATCTACGCGGATCGCGGCGGTATTGTATTCGAAGTCGCTAGTACGAATTTCAAAGGTGGTCTTGATCCCGAACGCGATATGCAGAGTGCGAACATAGTGCGTGTTCTGCATGACGACGGCTCGCATGCGGTTTACGCGCACCTAAATACCAATTCCATTCGTGTTCAGGTTGGCGATCGCGTGCAACGGGGTCAATACATCGCCGAATCCGGTAATACCGGATTCTCTTCGGGGCCTCATTTGCATTTTTCGGTCATGGTCAATCGCGGTATGGAGCTCGTGTCTGTTCCAATACTGTTCGAGGGATCCAGTGCAAACGCCGTGCAACCAGTAACAGGCGATAGTCTCTTCGCTTACTAGGTAAGAACGGGCCAATAAAATTGGCAGACTTTCTCTCCAGCTAAAAGTTGCGCATCCACGATGTTGGTTGTAGCGCTTTAATACCGATTGCCTTCACACTTTTCCATATAACCAAAAGTTGTAGTAATCCTATGCAACCTTTTTCTGGTAGCAGGCATCAATACTATAACTGAAACGAAACATGGCCTGACGCGCGTTTCCTACTCAGTTATGTAGTGAGGCAAATGTGTAACCTTTTTCCGTCTCAATGCATATAAGCAGTAAACGAGTGCATCTTTTATTTTGCTTGGGTGTTTCTCGTGATGGGAAGGTTGGCATCTCATTATTATTATCAAACTAAACCTAGTATCGAAGTCCAAAAGAGAGGAATTAATGAAAGAGTCTAAAGTATTAAAAGGTATCGTCTTAACTGCAGCGGTTGTCGCATTTAGCTTCCCTGCCATCGCAGCGGCTGATGGTGGAGAGTCAATTATCGGCAAATCTGAAAAGGTTGCCTATGCCGATCTGAATGTCCATAAAGAAGCTGGCGCAAAACAGCTGTACCGTAGGTTACAGCATGCATCAAAGCGAGTGTGCGGCGTGGAATCACTGAAGTTTGTCGGATCAATCAGCGTCGTGTCACAAGCAAATCGCTGTTATAGAGCAACGCTTGATTCAGCCGTCGCAAAAGTTAACAACACAGCAGTGACAGAAATTCACGAAGGGTAGCTCGAGAAATTTCGGTGCGAGCAGCGTTTTAACAGAGCACCGTCAAGCGGGTACGGTCGAGTTTAGTGGTTTCGACTCGGCGGTACCCGCTTACTTTTAAGTGCTAAACAGCTGTTTATAAACCTGCACGAAGTAGTGCATCTCTTCTGGTTTAGACATGCTGACTCTTGTCCAGGTGTCGTGCAGAGGCGGGAAGTCTCTGCCGGTTAGTATTCCGTAAGCCTCAAATTTTTCTTTCACGACGCTATTCTGCATCCCTGTCTGGATAAATGTGAAGTTAGTATCTGACTTGATGTAGCGTAGATCTAATTCCTCACACATATCCTCCACGATCTGTAGCGATTCCTTGTTCTTGCGTATCGCAAAGGCCGGGAACTCCTCATCTAAATAACTGGCATGGGCGGCTACGACTGCTAGAACATGCATTTCGCCTGTCTTGATGCGGCGCATTTCCGCCGCCAAATCCGGGTGCGCAAATCCAAACCCAATTCTTAAGCCTGCGAGACCGTGAATCTTTGATGCGGTTCGGGCAACGATTATGTTTTTGTGACCTTCGGCAATTAATCCCATCATGGATTCGTAGTCAGGGTTGTCTACATATTCGTGATACGCCTCGTCAACAAAAACAAGACGGTCTTTCGATTGTTCGAGGACGAATTTGCGTAGAGCATTTTTTTCGATGATTGATGGAATTGGATTGTTGGGGTTCGTTAAGTAAACGAGATCCGTATCGTCGCGGACCGCGGCACGCATTGCATCAAGATCTGTGTTCAAACTTTCGTTGACCGGAACTCGAATAATTTCAGCGCCAGAGTTTTCTGCATAACGCAGTAATGTTTGATAGGTAGGGTCCGCGCAAACCACGGAGCCATGCGTACGGCTGCCAAGCAAGCCGGCGACATTCAGTATCTCACTTGATCCCGTTCCGATGACGATATTGTCAGTCGAGACTCCATTGATGCCGGCCAGAACTTCTTCTAGTGCGCGCGAGTTTCTGCTGTAGCGATTGGCCAGATGCATATTTTCGGCGATGGCCTTTAGGGCGACGCGCGACGGACCATACGGGTTTTCATTTGAGCTTAGCCGAATCATATAGTCGGGGCGTGCAATATCATCGGCAAGCGCGGACTGCATCAACTTCATCGCAGGCGTCAACGGTGTTTTCGGAATGGTCGGAATAAGGCCGGCGGCCACGATGGCACTGCCACCCAATAATATTTGTCGACGGGTTAAATCTTTCATTGGTTGTTCCTCGATTCAATTGGCGGTGGGGTTTCTTGCTTTTCATTCGGTGTTTCAGTTTTTTTGCAGACGCAGCGAGAGCGCCGAGCCCGTACGCGGATCAAATCAACGTTCTCGGCCATTGGGTAAACATGTGAAATCAAGACTGGCGCTGCAGAATTTCGTTGCCAGGTTTCTTCGAAATCAAGGTTATGAGTTTCACCATCTTCATCGCGAAATCGCACGGAGATCGTGTATTCGCCGTTAGCATCAGTACAGCCATCGATCTTGATCTCGCCGTCGATTTTTGCCGTTTTGTCATCTTGATAATATTCAATAGAGGTGGCCGACTTGCAATATTGTACCGGCGGAGTCGCGTCGAGCTTGATTGTGTACTTCTTCTCGCTGCTCGCTTCCCAGCGTTTCTCCTGGCCTTGGCCGGCCCCATCGGCTGTGGCTGTTGTCGAGCTGAGGCTAGCGGCAGCGATAAGAATCAATAGGGTAAAGCTGATTGTTTTGTCCATCTATTGGGCTCAGCAAGACAATGATCAGGTAGGCAGAGTATACGTCAATTTGCGCCGACCTCTTCAGGCTATTCCGAGAGTTACTTTGGTGCACTTACGCGGTACTCTTTCGATCATCAGCAAAAACCAGCCAGGACTATGCAATGACAAAACGACCTTTGAAACTGGTAATAATCGCGCTTGCTACCTGTGCTGGCGGTACCGTTGGTGCGGATACCTTCCAGAGCACCGATTTGTTCGAGATAGAGATTGCGGGTGATCCGCAAATATCCCCGGATGGGTCGACAGTCGCTTATGCGCGCCTGACGAGTGACATCATGACCGATCGTACCCGTTCCAATATTTGGATGGTCGATGCGGATGGGGGGAATCACCGGCCGCTACTGTCTGGCACGGCTGGTTATTCCAGTCCGCGCTGGTCGCCAGCGGGCGATCGGCTAGCCTACGTTTCGGGTATCGCGGGCCGCGGACCGGAGTTGTATGTACGCTGGATGGACACAGGACAAGCGGCGTTGTTATCGAATTTGATGACAGCACCCAGTGGTTTGACGTGGTCGCCGGATGGAACGCAAATTGCGTTCACTGCACATGTACAGGGTGAGGAGTCGCAGTTAGCGACTGCACCCGCCAAGCCAGAAGGCGCTGAATGGGCACCGCCGGTGACGGTAATCGAATCTCTTCATTACCGCAGCGACGGCCGAGGTTATCTCGAGCCAGGCAATACGCATGTATTTGTTATCCCAGCTGAGGGCGGCACACCCAGGCAGCTGACGTCGGGTGATTTCAATCACGGAAGCTCGTTGGCCTGGTCGCCTGATGGTCAAATGTTGGTCGTGTCGAGCAATCGCGAGGAGGACTGGGAGTTCAATCGACGCAATACAGAACTGTGGTCCATTGATGTGGACACAGGCGCGATGCGCCAGCTTACGAAACGATTTGGTCCGGACAATTCCGCCACGTTTTCTCCCGATGGTTCGAAGCTCGCCTACCTCGGATACGACGACAAAAAGATGGGTTATCACAATGTCAATGCTTACGTCATGGATATGGAGGTTGGTTCGATCAGAGAACTAACGAGTGACTTTGATCGATCTGTGGACCGAGTTGCCTGGGCGGGGAGTTCGAATCGTCTCTACATTCAATATGATGATCATGGCAAACGTCATTTAGCGACCTTGTCAATGAGCGGAGAAGTTAGCTCTTTTATCGACGACATTGGCAGTGCCGGCGTGAGCAGGCCCTACACAACTGGCGAGTTTTCGGTCGCTGATAATGGTGCCTACGCCTATACAATGGGTGCACCTAACCGACCGGCTGACGTCGCCGCAGGCCGTCGTGGGCGCGCACCATCACGCCTGACCCATCTCAACGATGACTTGTTGGCACGCAAGACACTAGGGGTTGTTGAGGAAATCACCTGGCGATCATCGGTCGGTGATCACGACATACAGGGATGGATCGTTAAGCCACCGTATTTTTCGGCTGATAAAAAGTACCCACTAATTTTAGAAATACACGGCGGCCCGTTTGCTGCCTATGGACCTCACTTCAGCGTTGAAAATCAACTCTACGCAGCCGCGGGTTACGTTGTGCTGTATACCAACCCGCGTGGTTCGACCAGTTACGGCGACGAGTTTGCGAACGAAATTCATTACAACTACCCAAGCCAGGACTACGACGACTTGATCTCGGGCGTCGACGCCGTGATCGCGCGCGGTTTTGTTGATGCGGAGCAGTTGTTCGTGACCGGAGGTTCAGGTGGCGGTGTGTTAAGCGCATGGATTGTTGGCAGCACGGATCTATTTGCAGCCGCAGTGGTCGCGAAACCTGTCATCAACTGGATCAGCGAGGCACTCTACAGCGACATCGGTACAACCGTGCCGGGCTATTGGTTTGAAAAAATGCCATGGGAGGATCCGCAGGAATACTGGCGGCGCTCACCGTTGTCATTGGTCGGCAACGTGAGAACACCCACAATGCTGCTGACGGGTGAGCAGGACCATCGGACACCTATGCCGGAATCGGAGCAGTATTATCAGGCGTTAAAACTTAGGAAAATCGATACCGCACTGGTTCGGGTGCCAGAGGCGTCGCATGGAATCGCTTCGCGGCCATCCAACCAAATCGCAAAAGTGGATAATATTCTCGCGTGGTTCGCACGCTACCGAACAGACTAGAGTCGTAAATTCACTGTCGAGATCATTGGGATTGAAGAGACATGAGGAAAGTAACAATCATAACTTTGGTGGGAATTATGGGCGCTTGCAGTCAGGAAGCGACGCAAACTGATACTGCGATCGAGTATCCCTCGACTGAAGTGGTAGATCATGTCGATGATTATCACGGAGAATCAGTGGCTGACCCGTACCGTTGGCTGGAGAACGATGTCCGTGTGGACAGCCAGGTCAGCGACTGGGTTGCAGCCCAAAACGAAGTCACCTTTGCTTATCTCGACACAATTCCTGAGCGAGAGATCATCGAAAAGCGAATGAAGGAATTGTGGGATTTCGAACGTTACTCGTTGCCAACAAAACAAGGCGGCCAGTATTTTTACTCTTTCAACAATGGGCTGCAAAACCAAAGTGTTGTTTACACACAGACAAATCTTGATGCTGAGCCGCGCCTACTCGTTGATCCAAACGGCTGGTCAGCCGACGGAACAATTGCGCTAGCGGGATACGGCGTGAGTCCTGACGGTAAGCATTTGGCCTATTTGATACAGGATGGCGGTTCGGACTGGCGCGAGGCGCGCGTGGTCGATGTTACGTCAGGCGAGGTGCTTGATGATCATCTGGAGTGGCTGAAATTTACGGGTCTTTCGTGGGCAGGCGATAGCTCGGGTTTCTACTATAGCCGCTACCCTGCGACCACCGCGGCAGAGAAATTTCAATCACTAAACAAAAACAGGGCTGTCTATTTTCACCAGCTGGGTACCCCGCAAAGCGACGACGAGGTCGTTTATGCTAGATCCGATTATCCTGATTGGGGACCTGGCGCCGAAGTGACCGATGACGGACGCCATCTGGTCATTACGATCTCGGTCGGCACCGACAGTCGGTACTCTGTCGTTCATCAGGATTTGACGGACCCTGATGCGGAGCCTCGTATGATTATCGAAGGCTTCGATCATGATTATTCTTTAATCGGCAATATTGGGAACGACTTATATTTTCGAACAAATGATGGCGCACCGAAAAACCGCGTTATCGTGATCAACACTGATAATTCTGCGGCGGAGTTCTGGCGCGAAATAATTCCAGAAGCGGAAGATGTGCTGGATGACGTCAATCTTGTCGGCGGTCAGCTAATCGTCGAGTACATGCAGGATGCTTGGTCGGTCGTTAAAATATTTGACCTGGAGGGCAATCAAACCGGCGCCGTCAATTTGCCGGGTATTGGAACAGCTTCTGGATTCAACGGCAAAGCAGCCGATCCTGAAACGTTTTTCAGTTATTCGAGTTTCAATACGCCCGCGACGATTAGTCGTCTGGATGTCAGTACCGGCGAGGTGTCCATATTCAAGCAACCCGACGTTGACTTTAATCCTGATGACTATGTTGTCGAACAGGTATTTTACGAATCTAAAGATGGCACTCGAGTGCCAATGTTCATATCCCATTTGAAATCCGTTACGCCTGATGGCAATCGACCGACGATGTTGTACGCCTATGGTGGGTTCAATATTTCACTACAACCGTCGTTCTCAACGACGCGGTTGGCATGGATGGAAATGGGCGGCATCTATGCCGTTGCAAATTTACGTGGTGGCGGGGAGTACGGCGTCGAATGGCATAAGGCAGGTACAAAACTACAAAAGCAGAACGTATTTGACGACTTCATTGCCGCTAGTGAGTATCTGATCGAATCGGGATATACGAATTCGGACAAACTATCAATTTTCGGTGGCAGCAATGGTGGCTTGCTCGTAGGTGCCGTAACGAATCAACGTCCGGAATTGTTTGGCGCGGCATTACCGGCTGTCGGTGTGATGGACATGCTGCGGTTTCACAAATTCACGGCAGGGCGATTTTGGACAGACGATTATGGTTCGTCAGATAATCCCGAAGAGTTCAAAGCGCTTCGCGCGTACTCGCCATACCACAATATTAAGAAGGGAACGGAGTATCCGGCTGTCCTCGTGACAACAGCGGACACCGATGATCGAGTGGTTCCAGGGCACAGTTTCAAATATGCGGCGGCAATTCAAGAGGCTCAGGCAGGTAGTGCGCCGGTCCTGATTCGAATCGAGACTCGAGCCGGCCATGGAGCGGGCGTTCCAACAGAGAAGGTGATCGAAGACTACGCCGATCGATGGGCATTCCTGGTACACAACTTGAATATGCGTCTGCCAGAAGGATATGGCGAATAAGCCAGAGGCTGATGTGTGACAACGTGCGTTGGGCTTTGGATTAGGCAAACAGCTATTTAATCACTAATAGTGGGAGCGGCTTCCAGCCGCAATTGTTTTTCGTCGTTTATTCGCGGCGGGGTCGTTCCTGGCCATCCATGGCCTCCCCGACATTCGGACTCCTGTCCGTCACGCGGCTCTCTCGACAATGAATTGAAGGGACAACAGACCGGACCCGCTAACTCGAACGTGGGATCTCAAATCCAGCGTCGAACTGATCGCTTGTACGCGCGATAGGAATCGCCAAACTTTTCTTCCAAATAGATTTCTTCGTGTTTAATTGCAATGTGATAAAGCGAAACTCCGAGTATGGGCGTCAATATCAAAAGCCAGGCTTCGGAAAAAATGAGCGCACAGGCGAAACAAACCAACACCATCATCAAATACATTGGGTTGCGCGTGAAATGATAGGGGCCTAGCACTATTATTTCTGGCGTGGCCGACCAGGGAGTCACATTCTGTCCCGATCTGTTGAACAAGCGCATGGGCCACGCTCCGAGCACGCCTATCGCCGCGACAATAATGATTGCGCCCAACCAATAGCGCACAGGCGTTGCAAGATCGAAAGCCGGAAAAATTGGTGCAACGCGGCCGAGCAGGTAGCCCGCAATGATCGTAAGTGCTGCTGCAATCGGTGGCGGAATTCGAACATTAGCGCCTCGGACATCTGCTTCATTATCACTCATGATTTTCCTCGACCTGATCGAGGAAAGTCTCGAGTAACATACGGTACTCAGCAGGTTTTCGACTCAATGATGCGTGAGCTGCATCTTTAATGATTTCCAGGCGAGCGCCCGGAATTAACTTCTGGAATTCGCGCATGCGTTCCGGCCGGGCTTCATCGAATTCGCCAGCCAACATCAGCACCGGGATGTCGATTTCGTGCAATCGGTCGGTCACATCGAAGTCCAGCAGGTTGCCGGTGGCATAAAATTCCGTTGGACCCCACATAGTTTCATAAATGAAAGAGTTGCCTGTTACACCATCGCAATCATCCGGTCGCTGCGTGCGTTCGCCGCCAAATACATGGCGTTCGTAAAAAACCGCGGAAGCACTCGCATATTCCTCAGAATCGATCGTGTCGGCTTCCTCATGCTCAGTCAGCGTGCTTTGCACATCGAGTGGCAATTGCCGCCGCAAATAATTCGCGTCCTCTATCCACAATTTGGTGCTGAGCAGCGGTGATGACAGCGTCATCGATGCGATTCCATCGGTGCCTTTTTCTAGAACATAGGCTGCGGCGAGTGACCCACCCCAGGAGTGCCCCAGTAGATGGAATTCTCCAAGGCCGAGTTCGCTTCGCAACGTGTGCAGTGCCTCAACAAAACGCTCGGCCCGCCACAAGGCGGCGTTTTTGGGACGCCCCGATCGACCTGTTCCCAATTGATCGTAGCGAATGACAGGGCGTTCATCGCCAAGTGCGTCTAAAAGCGATTGTCCGCAGGATGTGCCGCCGGGCCCTCCATGTAAAACCAGAAGAGGGAGGCCAGGGCCCTCGCCGCTAACCTTGTACCAGACCGGGCCGTCACCGACGCTGATGAACCCTTCGCCGGGATTCAGCTCGTCGGCGTTCGTAGAAATTGCGAGGCAGCTGAGGACGAAGCCAAGTAAGTGATATTTCATAAAGGCAACCTTCTGAATTCATATTCACAACCGAAAACGATATCTCGTCTTCGTCAAAAGGTTATAGACCAAAACTGCGGCGATTGCAGCATTACCCATAGCGGTGCGGTAGTGAGCGAGCTTTGCTCAGTCTCTGCATGCTTTCTGCATTAGCCCCACGTGTTGCCCGGTCGCATTATAGGGATCTGAACCGGTGTCAAATTCGTCATCGAGGGCAAGCTTTGTCTGCTGTGTTAGCGCAGCGCTAATGACTTCGGCGTCAGCGATGCTTTCCTTAGTGACAATCGGTGTCTTGTGAAACGAAAAGTCCGGCTTTGTATTATGTGATCTCATGACATTTCTCCTTGATCGAGCGCCTTGTCTGTATTCTGACCGACTTTACTGGCCAACATTTCGTCGGTCGTCGGATGAATTTGACCGTTCGTCGGATCGCGGCCGTTCGTCGCTTATTTTGGCTCGTTCGTCGCGATTTCAGGTTTGATCGTATCCGCTGTCAAAGGCCAAAGACTGGTAACATCGAACGAATTGAGGGCGGTAACGACGGGGGTATATTAGTGTCATTGAGTAAAGCACTGGCTTTTGGTTGTGGGGTTTTGGTTTGCGCATCAACATTTGCGACCGATGACGAGCGGCCGCCTGGGGTGGCGGGAGATACCTGGCAATTCGGTCCGTTAAACCGCTGGGCCTACACTCACGTTCGAGAAATTTTGCCGACAAAAGATATTCCGAACGCTAGCGCTACCGTCCGTGAGATTGCAGGGCTGGATACTGCTCGATCTAATCTTGGTATCGAGATTGACGGTAAGCAGATGAAATTGTCGGTAGCGATGGAAAACCAGTATGTCGACGGCATACTGGTCATTAAAGATGGGCAGGCCGTCGTCGAACGCTACGCGGGAACGCTGACGCCCGCACGGACGCATTTAATGTGGTCTGTATCGAAAACGGTTACAGGGCTCACCGCCGCGACGTTGGTAAAAGAGGGTTTGCTCGACCTCAATAAAACTGTTGGAGATTACGTGCCGGCGCTTGCCGATAGTGGTTGGGGTCAGGACAAAATTCGAGAACTCCTCGACATGCGAGACTCTTCAGACTGGAACGAAGATTACGATGCACTGGATAGTACTGTCCGCCGTCAGGATTGTGCGGATGGTTTGTTGACTGGGCCAAGTTGCAAAGATATCCCGGTCACCGGTAACTATGTTTTTCTGCCCGCTGTCGGTCGTGATGAATCAAGAAGCGGTCAATTTGCATACAAGTCTGGCACCACTGATGTTGTTGCTTGGGTATTGGAGGCTGCGACCGAAAAACGGTTTGCCGATTTAGTGTCGGCGCGAATTTGGAAGCCGATCGGCGCAGAAAGAAGTGCTGGAATTACTGTTGATGTTGGCGGGTTTACGCTCGCTAGCGGCGGTATGTTCGCTACGCTTCGAGACATGGCGCGAGTCGGCCTGTTAATGGTCAATCGAGGCCAAGTCGGAGACGTCCAAGTTGTCCCCGAAGCATGGATGACCGATGTGTTCGAGAGAGACGGGTCGCGCTCCTGGTCTGGAGGAGAATCCCCCGGAAAGAAGCCTTACTATCGATCGTTTATCTGGGGTGAAGGCGATGGTCGAGGCACGGTATCCGCCCGCGGTGTTCATGGGCAATATATCTACGTCGCGCCGGCAAGCAACATCGTAATAGCGATGTTCTCATCCTGGCCGAATGCAGACGGCGGTGCTCCCGGTGTTGGTCCTGATGGGGCCGAGGCTATATTACGAGCCGTGGAACAGGCGGTTCAGTAGTCGTGGTCCATCACTGTTCGGTTGGACTACTCGGACGCTTCACTTAATTCTGCCGCCAACGCTTCCCAGCTTGTGACCGGGAAAGAACAGGTTGATCCGCGACAGCGGTAGGCGATTGTTTGCTGCCCATCGGGTTTTCTGTCGGCCAGAGCACCGGGCAGCGAATCTGCGTCTTCAGGAATGGCAAAAACCATTCGTTGCGGCGCGTACAACTTGGCCGCGCTATTGCGCCAGCGCGAAATTTCTTCGGACGGTCCGCGAATAATGATGGACTCTGGATGATGCACATAGTCTTCCAGTGCCGTTATCAAGGTCACGTGACCATGTGGATATTCTTCGATCGCTTGCCAGGCGTTCCGCAGCGTCTTTTCCGCGGCATCCAGGTAGCGAGTGTTCCCGAGTAGAAAACCCAGGCGTTGAAGCGCAAATACGGCAACACCATTTCCGGACGGCGTCGCATCATCGGCTAACGATTTCGGCCGATGCATTAAATTTTCGTGATCGTCCGCCGTGAAATAAAACCCGCCTTCATCAGCGTCGAAAAAGTGTTCTAGCGTTAGGTCGGCGATCTCAATAGCAAACGTCATTAGTTCGCTATTCCAGCGCGCCTGGAGTAATTCGATGACGCTATCCAGTAAAAAGGCGTGATCATCGAGATAGGCCGGAAATCTTGCTGCGCCGTCTTTGTAACTCGCGAATAGTCGCCCATCGATCATCAGGTTGTCGCGTATGAATAATGCGGACCGCTCGGCTGCATCGATGCAGTCAGTTCGATCAAAAGCGTTGCCCGTGATAGCCAAACCCCGAATCGCCAATGCATTCCAGGCCGTCAATTGTTTTTCATCCCGCTCGGGGGCGATGCGTTGTGCACGTTCCTTAAGCAACGTTGCGCGTGCACTGTCGATCAGGGCCATCACGTCGTCTTCCGTTCGATTAGTTGCATTCGCGATAGATTCGGCGGTGCGTCGTACGCTCAGGTGCCACTTGCCCTCAAAGTTTGCCGCAGCATCGAGACCAAAATAGGGTGCGAATACCTTCCATTCCTCAACCGACACCAGAGCCTCAACTGCATCCGGCGTCCAAACGTAGAAGAGACCCTCTTCGCCTTCGGAATCGGCGTCTCTGGTCGAATAGAATCCGCCGCCCGGGGCGAGCATGTCGGCGAGAATCCAATCGGCCGTTTCATTTGCTGTTCGGGTAAACAAGGGCTCGCCCGTAGCAAGACTTGCCTCGGCATACAGGGCGAGCAGCGGCCCATTGTCATACAGCATCTTTTCGAAATGCGGTATCTGCCATTGTTGATCGACCGAATAGCGACAAAATCCACCGCCAAGATGATCGTAGATTCCACCTTCTGCCATTCGAGCCAAAGTCAGCGAGGTCATAAAAAGAGCTTCGACATCCGGTTCTGAGCTATGCGCGGTTGCTCGCCAATGCCGCAACAAGCGATCGAGAGTAGAAGGATGCGGAAATTTTGGCGCTGTTCCGATACCGCCGTATTCGCGATCGAAATTTTCCGCAATTTTTTCACGCGCAGCTTTTAGCGGTCCATCGTCGATACTTATGCCATGACCTGTCACTGGATCGAGACGGCCAAAGATATCCGCAATCTGCTGGCCCTGAGATTTTACGTCATCGCGTTTTTCTTCATAAAAGAGTGCAACCCGCGTCAGCAATTCTCGAAATGAAGGCATTCCATGGCGCGGTTCGTCCGGAAAATAGGTACCGCCGAAAAATGGTCGTTGATCATCCGGATCAATAAACATGGTCAGCGGCCAACCACCGGGTCGGTGTGTAATAAGCTGGTGGGCAGTTTGATAGATTCGGTCGACGTCCGGGCGCTCCTCTCTATCGACCTTTATGTTAACGAAAAGCTTATTCATTAGCGCCGCAGTTTCGTTATCCTCAAATGACTCGTGCGCCATGACGTGACACCAATGACATGCGGAGTACCCCACAGACAGGAGAATTGGTTTGTTGGACGTCTGTGCCAGTTCGAAGGCTTGCTCGCCCCACGGGTGCCAGTCCACCGGGTTGTCGGCGTGTTGCAGGAGATAGGGGCTGGTCTCGTCCGCAAGGCGGTTTTTCTTACGTCCAGAAGTCATTTACTCGATCTCGCTCAGATCCGATTGCGCACTATAACGCATGAATTGGGCTTCACTCGTAATCGTGTAAACTTGCTGCATGCTGACATTTCCCGAGTTCGATCCGATTATTTTTGCTATCGGTCCACTGGCTGTGCGCTGGTATGGGCTGATGTATGTTTTGGGATTCGTTGCCGCCTGGTTTCTTGCCAGCAGACGAACCAAAGAGTCCTGGTCGCCAATCAAGCAAGAGCAAGTTGACGATCTGTTGTTTTACGGAATGATCGGTGTGATTGTCGGTGGCCGTATCGGTTATTGCATGGTTTACGGCTGGCAGACCTGGCTGCAAGATCCATTGTATGTATTCAAAATTACGCAAGGCGGCATGTCATTTCATGGTGGCCTCGTCGGCGTTATGACGGCAATGTGGTGGTACGGTCGAAAATTCGGAAAGACAATGCTGCAGGTGACCGATTTCGTCGCGCCGATTGTGCCGATCGGTTTAGGTACTGGTCGGATCGGGAACTTCATCAATGGAGAGCTATGGGGTAAAGAGACGACTGTCCCATGGAGCTTCAATGTCAATGGCCAGGCGCTGCATCCATCGCAGTTGTACGAAGCCTTGCTCGAAGGCCTCGTGTTATTCGTCATCTTATGGCTTTTTTCTGCGCGTCAACGGCCTTATCGGGCAGTGTCGGGCATGTTCTTACTCTGTTATGGAATGTTTCGATTTTTCGTGGAATTTTATCGTGTGCCGGATGCAGACAAAGGTTACTTATTTCTCGGCTGGGTCACCCAGGGTCAGGTCTTAACCGCCCCTATGATCATCGGTGGTGCGATACTGTTAGTTATCGCATACAAGAACAGCAAACCGATGGAGGCCGCTGCCTGATGCAACAATTTTTGTCGATGATGCGGCATATTCGTGACAACGGAACGCGCAAGGAAGACCGCACTGGAATAGGTACACAAAGTGTTTTCGGCTATCAAATGCGATTCGATTTGAGCACCGGCTTTCCAATGGTGACAACTAAAAAGTTGCACCTCAGATCTATTATTCACGAATTACTGTGGTTTCTAAGCGGCGATTCGAATATCCGCTACTTGCAAGAAAATGGCGTTTCTATTTGGAATGAATGGGCGGATGAAAACGGCGATTTGGGACCGGTCTACGGCGTGCAATGGCGGCAATGGAAGCAGGCGAGCGGCGAGGCGATCGACCAAATTCAGGATGTTGTTAATCGAATCAATGCGGATCCGGATTCCAGGCGAATGCTGGTGAGCGCATGGAATGTTGCCGATTTACCCGGTATGGCATTGCCGCCTTGCCATTGCCTGTTTCAGTTTTACGTTGCGGACGGGAAATTATCTTGCCAGCTATATCAGCGCAGTGCAGACGTTTTCCTTGGCGTACCGTTCAACATCGCATCGTATGCATTGTTGACTCACATGGTGGCGCAACAGACAAACTTAAACGTGGGCGATTTCGTTTGGACTGGCGGCGATTGTCACCTCTACTCCAACCATGCCGAACAGGTAGAGCAACAGCTTCAACGCGAACCTCTGAGCTTGCCAAGACTTGCTATCAAGCGGCGGCCGGCGAGTATATTCGACTACCAGTTTGACGACTTCGAAGTTCTCAACTACGAATCGCATCCGCATATTAAGGCAGTCGTTGCTGTCTAGTGTTTAGCCTGTCCCATAAATTCTAAAAGCATGAAAATTTCCCTTATCGTCGCAGCGTCAAACAACAACGTCATTGGCCTCGATGGCGAGCTGCCTTGGCATTTATCGGAAGATTTGAAACGTTTCAAAGTCACGACTATGGGCAAACCCATGATCATGGGTAGGGCCACATTTGCCTCGATCGGTCGGACATTGCCAGGCAGAAAAAGTATCGTCATGTCTCAGCAGAAAGCGTTTGTGGCTGAGGGGTGCGATGTCGCATCTTCCGTAGAACAGGCGATCGCCTGCGCGGGTGATGTGGATGAAATAATGGTAATCGGTGGTGGAAAAATTTACGAATTGTTCCTACCAATAGCGAATCGAATTTACCTCACTCGAGTTGATGCGCATATCGAGGGGGACACTTTTTTTCCGACGCTGGATACGAAAAGTTGGTCGACGATTGAGAGCGAAGATTTCCCGGTAACAGATCAGCAGGAATTTGGTTTTCGTATCGAGACGCTGGAGCGTTTGTGAACGAAAAAGGGGAGCCAATCG
>JABIUH010000428.1 GCA_018701055.1 Woeseia sp.
CAAGTACATGAAAATTACGGCGAGTATTCCGAGGCCGAGAAGGAATACCAGGACCGCGGACAGGATTTGCACCGTAGTTAGCGCACTGCCAACAAATTCGGTCATCACGTTTTCTCCCAAAGGTGACGCGATGTTGAGTGGATCAACAAGAGGGCAAAGGGACGCCGGTAGATCCGCGCGTACGCGCGGTGCCTACCGGGTTTTATCTAGTGCTGAAGTTTCTTCGCGAGCAGATGGTCAAGGCTGAGTTTGCCAGCTCCGCTGAAGAACAGCGCCAGCAACATGACGAAATACGTGATAGCCCATTCCATGCCGCTGTTCGAAACGACGAAATTGCCGGTTTCGGTCAGCCAGTCGTAGTTGCCATGTTCGCGTAACAGATCTTTTGCTTTGTCCAATCGATCCATCGCGGCTTCAATATTTTCGTTGGCAAATGGGCTTGCAGAATCTGCAATGGCCTGCCAACCATTCTTAGCGTGTACGGAGAATGCCGCAACAAGCATCGTGACCATTAGCGGAACGGCAAACCATCGCGTGCCGAGACCGACCAACAAGGCGACGGCCCCGAGAACCTCGGTTCCGGTTGCGAGATAGGCCATCAGTGTGGGTGCCGGCAATCCTAGACCCCAATCAGGATTACCAAATCAGGCGATGACGTTGTCCATACCGCTTAATTTGTTCGTGCCAGCAACCCAAAACACGGGTACAAGGTATAGCCTTAAGGCAAGCGGGCCGAGAAAATCGGCGAAGTTGGTCATATTCAACCAACTCTGCATTTTTCTAAGTAGGTCCATCATCTGTACTCCGTTTTGCTTTTATTGTTAATCGCCGCAATTTAGACCGACTATTGGCTAAATTTATTTCACGCCAAGAAGAATTTCTGCCGAAAGCATTTGTTGCATGGCATCCAACCCGTGCGGAATGAGTGCTTCTGGATCTGGATGTTGAATTTCCGCGGCGAGGGTTGTCAGAAGGTCGCGGCCGCTCGCGGACGTATTGTCCCCGATCAATTCGAATAACCTGACGGTCACCGGATTTAGCTCCATGAAATCCATGTCGTCGTTCGAGTTGCGACAGATCGCCAGGCAGGTTGGCTGCTCGCCTGGTTCGCGCGGCAAAAACTTCGCGTTTATCCTGTGAACGGCAAATTGATACGAGAACGCCCAGGCTAACCTTGACGCAACTGGTATTCCTGCCAATAAATCTCCGCTCTGATCAATGCCAGTGAGATCGTTCTCATCATCGGAAACTGAGAGTGCAAGCTCAACCCATTCATAGTGTGCGAGTTCGATAAGAAATGGGAAATCATCATCTTTCAACGTATAGCCAGTCTCCAGAAATTTCACGAACTCTTGTGGGACTTCCAGGAAGTAGGGTGACTGTGCTTCGTGGTTCACCATGAATTGTCGGATGAGGGAGCGCCACTTGTCTTTGGTAAGCAGCTTCTTCAAAACCGGAAATGTTTGCCCGAGTAGATTGAGAAGATTATTGAAAAAAAGCTCTCGGTAGATCGCCATACGACGATCTTCAGTGTCGATTGGCGCGGGGTTATTCTTCGGGTCGCGAATGTGGCGCGCGAACGCGTATTGTTTCTCCTGAAATTCGGGTCGGTCAGGCACGGGCCGCTTCCAGAGCAACTGTTGCCGCAGATTGCTGCATAGTCTTAATCTGCCTGATTTCGCCGAGGAGTTCTTCCATTGGTGGGAAATTGAAATCTCGTTCTAGCAGGGTCGGGACGCTGCCGAAATGGGCGTATGCCTCTTCCAGCAATTGCCATGATTGGCTATCGACCGCGGCACCGTGTGTATCGATGCGTAAATCCGGTGCCTCCACATAGTGTCCTGCCAGGTGGAAATACTTGACGCGTTCAAGCGGCATATTAAGCATGAATTCACGAGCATCGTATTGGTGATTGATGCTGTTGACGACGATGTTGTTGATATCGAGCAGCATGTCGCAATCGGCTTCCTCGAGCACGGCCAGCGTGAATTCTGTCTCTGTTAACGACGTATCGGTAGGCGTGTAATAAGAAACGTTTTCAACGGCGATACGTCGCCCCAGAATGTCTTGGGCTCGCCGAATTCGCGCAGCAACGTATTTGACCGCTTCTTCTGTGAAGGGGATAGGCATGAGGTCATAGAGTTGACCGTCGTCGCCGCAATAGCTCAGGTGCTCCGAATAGAATTCGATCCCGTGCTCTTCCATGAAACCCTTGATGTCGCGCAACAGGTTTTCGTTAAGCGGTGATGGGGCGCCGATGCTAAGCGATAAGCCATGCAATACGAATGGGTAGCGTTCGGTAAAAAACCGAAATTTACTTCCGAGTTTTCCACCGACATGAATCCAGTTCTCGGGGGCCACTTCCATGAAGTCCACGTCGCCAGGCGGGTCCGCCATCAGCTTGTTCATTAAGCCGCGTCGCAGGCCCAGGCCTGCCCCGGACACCGGGTATTCTCTTGCGTTTGCCTGCATTTTTCACATTGCTCCAGGGTCACATCAGATGACCGGGATCACCTGCCTATTATTACATTCTGCGAGGTCTAACGGAGTGCCTGACTCAAAGACGGCGCAGACGCTCGAGGTAGACAGATTCGTCGGGCATTGCGTTGTTGCTCTGTGCCTCCCACAACGTTTCTGCCAGGCACTCCAGAGCCTGGTGCTCGGCGACATGTGAGTCACCGTGCCTGCTACACAATTCATCGAATACCGTCTTGATGCCTGCTGGCCGATTCGTGGCGACTTGTTCCCGAATGGCCAGATGCAAACCCATGTGGAGAAAAGGGTTCGTTTCGCCACCCTCAGGGAGAAACCCTTCATCAACCGACGTTGACGTCATCGCTGCGTGATATTCCGGATGGTCAGTGATAACCGCAGCAATCTGTGCCTCTAGCGGCGTCAGAATTTCCCCCGCGACCGATTTACGCCACGAATCGATGTACATTTGACGTAGCTCATCGCGGTCTTGTCCAAATATCATGATGATTCGACTCCGACCTTGCCGCGAAATTCACATAAATCAACAATTGAACATTTCCCGCAAACAGGCTTTCGGGCTTTGCATGTGTAGCGTCCATGCAGAATTAGCCAATGATGCGCATCCAATTTGAATTCTTCTGGCGTCAGACGCATTAGCCGCTTCTCAACTTCGAGCGGTGTTTTGCCAGGTGCCAATCCGGTCCTATTGGACACCCGGAAGATATGCGTATCAACCGCGATGGTCGGTTGGCCAAATGCAGTATTTAGGACCACATTGGCCGTTTTTCGGCCAACGCCTGGCAATGACTCCAGTGCATCGCGATTGCGTGGGACTTCGCTGTTGAAGTTATCGATTAGCAGGCGGCACGTCTTGATGATGTTTTCGGCTTTACTGTTGTAAAGGCCGATTGTCTTTATGTAGTTTTTTAGCTGCTTGATGCCTAGGCCGAAAATGTCTTGAGGCGTATTCGCCACGGGATATAAAAGTGCCGTGGCCTTGTTAACGCCGATATCAGTCGCTTGAGCCGAAAGGATAACGGAGATCAATAGCTCGAAATTGCTGCTGTAGTTGAGCTCTGTTTCGGGCTTTGGCATTAGCGTACGCAATCGCGTGAATATCTCTGTGCGTTTTCCTTTATTCATAAATTATGGACGTTAGCGCAAGCTGTTCGACGAAACTGCGCGACTGGTTTGTCGTCGTCTGTCCAGAGCGTTCTTGCCGGCAACAAATAAAGCCAGTGTGAAAAAAGCACCAGGAGGCAGAATAGCCAAAAGAAAACCACCGTCCACTAACTCGAGCCCGGGAGAGGCTTCGCCACCAAACAACATGTCGAGCCTCGACAGGATAGAGCCTTGTCCGATTAGTTCTCGAAAAGTCCCGATGGCGATTAGCAATAACGCAAATCCTGAGCCCATGGATATTCCATCGATAAAGCTCTCGCCAACGCTGTTGCGCGAAGCAAATATTTCCGCCCGTGCAACGATCGTACAGTTGGTGACGATCAAGGGAATAAATATTCCTAATGATCTACCCAACGATGGGAACCAAGCGAGCACAATCATTTCAATGCAGGTCACCAAACTAGCGATGATTAATACATACATTGGAATTCGAATGTCGGCTCGAATGAATCGACGTGTTGCAGATACCAAAACGTTCGAAAAAGTTAAGACGAGCAAAGTGGCGAGGCCGAGACCAAAACCATTTACGAATGTTGTCGTTACCGCTAGCAACGGGCAAAGGCCCAACAATTGAACCAGGCCCGGATTGTCGTGCCAAATACCTGTGCGAAACTTGTCTGTTATGTTTAGATTTTCGCTCATCGCTGCACTCTCATGTCTCTTTCTTGGTGCCGAATACGAGCTCCGGATTACCTTTGAAAAAAACCAACGTCTGTTTGACTGCCTTTATGACTGCGCGTGGCGTAATCGATGCGCCCGTTAGTTGATCATACGTTCCGCCATCGCGTTTTATCGCCCACATGGCAGAGGGCGGATCCTGTAGTGACTTGTTTTCGAATTGCTTTATCCAATCAGATTTGCCTGTCTCGATTAGATCGCCGAGCCCTGGTGTTTCCCGGTGATCGAGCACTCGAACGCCGGTTATCGTTCCGTCGACGTGAATGCCGATTAATAATTGAATGGGTCCGGAAAAACCATCTCTGGCCCTGACGACAAAAAGCGCAGCAATTGGGGCGCCATCCGCGTAAACGCGATAGATGGGTACCTCGCTGTTGCCAGGTAATTCGTGCGGAGGCGAAACGATACGCGTCGATTCAGATAGATTGCCGTCATAGCTCAGGCCGGACAGCACAGGTTGTAAGCTTTGTTCCAGATATGCCTGTTGATTGGCGGCGATCCGCGGCTCAGTGATTGCGTGCGTGACTGCGACGAGCGCAGTACAAATGGCGGCCAGCCCGCCAAGAATCATCCCGCTCATCATCCCGGACTTTTGAGCAGGGTCCGTCACTGGCCGGACTTTCGCTTCTTAGTGGGATGGCCGACGATGTGCGGTTTTGTCAGGTAATCGATCGTAGGCACTGCCATATTCATCAATAAAACTGCGAAAGCAACACCGTCTGCGTAACTACCCCATTCTCGTATGGCAAAAATGAGCAGACCGATGCCAATGCCATAAATTAGTCTCCCTTTATCACTGGTCGCAGCGGACACTGGGTCAGTCGCGATAAAGAATGCGCAGAGAATCGTACCACCACTAAATAAATGGAATCCCGGGCTCGGGCTGATACTCGGAACCAGGAAATACATGATGGTACTGGGAATCAATAATCCGGTGAGGACACCGAATGGGATTTGCCAGCGAATAATTTTTCGCAAGAGCAACCAGGCGCCTCCCATAGCGGTGAAATTGCCTATCCACTCCCAACCACGACCGCCAAAGTCACCCATCATCGGATAAACACGCAACTCATCAAAGGTGCGCATGTTATTCAGTCCGGATTTGACGATATCCAAAGGTGTTGCACGACTAATCGCGTCGAAAGAGAGTGAGTCAGGAAACGAACCCGTCAATGTGAAAACCGCGGTTTCCGCAATTGTGAGAATTTGATAATCGAGATCCCCCATTCGGGGCGCGATCCACAAATTCATGTGCAGGGGGAACGCGATAAGCACGACGACATAACCGACCATCGCCGGATTGAACAGGTTATATCCGAGTCCACCGTATAAATGCTTTGCAACGACGATACCAAACAATGCGGCGGTTGCAGTGACCCACCATGGCGTTAACGCAGGCATTGCAAATGCGAGTAACGCCGCAGTGACTAGCGCACTGAAATCGATCAAGGTTACTTCGACCGGGCGGCCCCGCAGCCTCAACATCACGGCTTCACCCAGGATGCAGAAGACGCCTGCCACGATGAGGTTGAATACAAACCCCGCACCGAAATACCACACGTAAGCGATGCCAGCGGGCACTAGCGCATACAGTACGTGGCGCATGATCGCGGCAACGTCCGTTGTCGGCGCCAGGAACGGAGCTTCTCGACGTTCGAATTCCATTATTCGTCGCCGTCCTGGTCATCATGTTTGCGTTTTTGGCGTTCAAGAATATCGGTAATTGCGGCCGGGCCTGCAGATAACGCCGATTGTTTTTGCTCCGCGAGTTCCGCTTCGCGTTGTCGCTTTTCGTTCTCGATCCTTTCATTTCTTGATTCGAACCGAATTCGAGCGCGTTCCGCACGTGCTTTCTCATCGGCCAGTTCTTGAATTCTTGCTTTGGCATTGCGAAAGCTTGCCGTGAGCGGTATATGGCTCGGACAAACCAAGTCGCAACAGCCACACTCGATGCAGTCTGTCAGTCCATGTGCTCGCAGCTTATTTTCGTTGTCGGCGGAGGCATGCCAAAACAATTGTTGCGGCAATAGTTGAATGGGGCAGACGGTGGCACATTCACCGCAGCGAATGCAGGGTTGTTCGGCACCGATGGGGCGGGTTTGGTTGAGGACGAGAATACAGTTTGTCGCTTTCACAAGCGGCACATCGTCTGTGGTGACGGATTTTCCGCACATCGGTCCGCCGATGATAAGTTGCTCCGCCTGATCCGTGTAACCGCCGGCACTCGCAATAATATCGCCGACTGTCGTGCCGATTCTCGCGACGACATTCATCGGCGTGGCAACTCCTGGACCGCTCACGGTGGTTATGCGGGAAATCAATGGCTCTCCCTCGCAAATCCAACGATAAATAGCGGCAGCCGTACCAACGTTTTGCACAACACAACCGACGTCCGTCGGTAAGCCGCCGCTTGGGACTTCGCGATTGGTCACCAGTTGGACCAGTTGATCTTCACCGCCGGACGGGTAAATGGTCGGTATTTGTTTTAGCGTTATCCGCGCATCGTCGAGCGTTGCCATGGCCTCTCCGATCGCGGCAATGGCCTCTGGCTTATCACTTTCGATGACAACGAAACAACTTGTCACGTTGAGTGCATGCATTAGGATTTGCGCGCCGCCCAATACTTCTGCGGCCTGTTCGCGCATTAGCAGATCATCGCAGCTGATGTAGGGTTCGCATTCAACGCCGTTGAGAATCAGATATTCCAACGGCATTGTTGCCGCCTGCATCAGTTTTTGACCGGTCGGGAATACTGCGCCGCCGAGCCCAACGATGCCGCCCGCCAGTATCTGTTGTCGCAAGGCGTCCGGTGTCAGAGTGTTGAAGGGTGCTGGCGCGTCAACCGGAACAATCGATTGATCCTCTCCGTCACATTCGATCACGATGCAAGGTGCGGAGTCTCCACGTCGACGAGATACTGGCCAGGGTTCAATTGCGAGGACTTTTCCCGAAGACGATGCGTGCACCGGTGCGCTTAAGGATCCATCCGCTTGTGCGATTAGCTGACCTTTCAGTACATGTTCGCCAATGCCGACGATAGGGTGTGCGGGCTCACCGACATGTTGCTGTATTGGCAAAATTAACTGCTGCGGAATGGGTAATACTTGGACCGCAATGGCCGTCGACGCGGCTTTCTCGTCATCGAGTCGCAGCCCACCATGTAAATTGCCAAGATCATAAGTTGCTGCACCCGAACTCATGTTGCAGGCACCAATTGGATGCAATCGACCGGGCAGGGCGCGATGCACAATTCGCAGCCGGTACACTCGGTTTCGATCACTGTGTGCATGAATTGATGTGCGCCAATGATGGCGTCAACCGGGCACGCGTCCTTACAATGTGTACATCCAATACATTCGGCTTCTGTTATTCGCGCGACGCCCGGCGTGACATGTGATTCCGCCAGTGGTTTCGCGTCAACTCCCAGCAGGTCCGCGAGTCGTTGCACGGTGTCATCACCACCGGGCGGACACAAATTGATTGCGGCGGCGCCAGAGACGATGGCCTCGGCATAAGGGCGACACCCCGGAAACCCGCACTGGGCACATTGTGTTTGCGGTAATAATGCATCGACTTTTTCGATAATTTCATTGGCGTCTCCGGGCAAACGCCGGGATGTATAGCCAAGCATATAGCCGGCGAAAACGGCTATGCCCGCAATAATAGCGATAGCGGTCAGTATTGATGTGAACATGTTCATCTAGAGACGGGCCATGCCGGAAAATCCCATGAAAGCGAGTGACATTATCCCGGCCGTCATTAACGCAATTGCCGTTCCACGGAATGGCCTTGGGATATCGCAGGACTGAAGTCGCTCGCGAATCGCAGCAAACAAAACTAACACCAGCGCAAATCCGCCGGCGGCCCCAAAACCGTAAAAGACCGACTGAAAAAAATCCTCGGCGTCGCGCACGTTGAGCAACGCAACACCGAGCACCGCGCAATTGGTTGCGATAAGGGGGATATATATTCCCAGTATCTGATGTAGCAATGGGCTTAGCCGGCGCACCA
>JABIUH010000103.1 GCA_018701055.1 Woeseia sp.
CTGACATCGTGAAATACGAGCACACCTCCCGTCACATCCCCTTTGCCGTCCCGAATGGGTGATGCTGTACTCTCGATATACAACTCATTACCATCGCGTCGAATCAGCAATGTCGGACGGACAGACTTAATCGATCGGGTACGCCGGATTGACACTGCAAGTGGATTCTCAAGCGGTTCACAGGTTTCTTCGTGGAAACCACGGAATATCTCATCGATTACACGACCACTCGCATCATCAACTTTCCAACCGGTGAGTTCCTCGGCGACAGGATTTATGTATTCAACATTACATTCGGCGTCAGTTGTTATCACTCCGTCACCGATAGAACGCAAAGTAATCTGGGCACTCTCTTTTTCTCTAAACAGTGCTTCCTCGTAGAGTTTGCGCTCGGTGATATCAACTTCGACGCCCAATAAACGAATCAAACGACCGCGATCGTCCTGAAGGGCTTTTGCACGGCTGGTCATCCAGCGCCAATCACCACTTTGGTGCCGCATTCGATGGACACTTTCGAAGAACTCCGACTTACCCTCAAGATGTTCACGCATTTTCTTCTGCACACGCGCCATATCATCGGGATGCACAAGGCGATACCAGTCCGGTAAAATATCCTCCTGTTCCACGTCGTACCCGAGCATGTCTTTCCAACGTCGTGAAAGCTTGATGCGTTTCGACTGACCGTCGAAATCCCAAATACCGTCGTTCGCCGTCAAGCTAACTAACGCATTGCGTTCTTCGAATTCGTCAAGCAATTCTACGGATCGCATACGCTCAAACCCAGAGGCAAGCGACGTGCCGACTAACTTCATCAACAAATGCAAATTGGCATCGCTATTTTCGACTGGGCGTTCGTTGGCTAAGGCAAGATAACCACCCATCTCGCCGCGAATGCTAAAACCAATGATGACTGCCGACCCAATTCCTAATGAAGAAAACCGCGAGAACTCTTCTTTCGCATCTTTTGGTCCAGCCGAAGTGTCAGAAATTTCGATGACTTTTAAATGACCAAGGTTCTGACACAGCCAGGGCCAATCGACTAATAATTCGCCTTCCAGTGCACCGGCATTACATGCCGAAAAAACTGTGCTTGATGCCAGAACGGTTTCGATGCCGGATAAGTCTTTATTAAAGAGGACCAGGAATGCAGCATCACAGCCGGTCGCATCAGGCAGTTCAGAAATATTTTCCTGCAACTGCTCCTTAAAGCGATGTTTGTCCAGGTTCTGAACGTTAACGGCGATCTTCGTTTGCAGCGCATCGACAGCACCGCGATTGCGCTCGCCCGGTGGCGGTCTGCGGCGAGCGACTGGCGCTGGTTGGGCGTGATTGGAATCAGCAGTTTTGTTCATTCGAGGATTCGTTGTCGAAGTCGCTGCATTTTGACATGTTACAACAGGAATACAAGGTAAGTAACTGTAATTTTTTGCTTTATTCGGTCTGCAACACAACAAAATCTGGCTGAATTTGACCTTTTTCAACCTCAATCCAACCGCTTGCGTCAACCGCGCTCTGTCTACCGCGTTATAGCCACGTAACGAACGCAATTCGAAATGGAGATCACTATGAATACCTCGAACAGCCACCTGCCAGGTGGCGCAAAGAAATCGACGATATGGATATCAGTAGCACTGATGTTCATTACTGTCGTACTGGCCGCCTGCGGCGGCGGTGCGTCTACCACCGAAGATACTGTTCCGCCGCCTAGTGTTGGCGTTTGTATTCCTTCGGACCCCTCCACTGCTGCCGAATGTGGTTCCGTCATTATTGGCTTGACCGATGCCGACGGCGATTTCGCAAGCTATACAGTGGACGTGTCAGAACTGACGCTCGAACGAGCAGACGGCGCGATTGTCAACGTACTACCTAATCGAACCCGAATCGATTTTTCGCGGTATGTGGATCTAACCGAATTCATCAGCGTCGCCACCGTCCCACCAGGTGTTTACGTCGCGGGTACGATCGGACTTGACTACACATCAGCGGAAGTTTTCGTTGAAGAAGGCGACACGACCAAAGCAGCAACGGTTGTCGATGCCGACGGAAATGCACTCACGCAAACAACGTTGAAGATTATGTTGTCTGACCGCGATCAACTTATGGTCACGAGAGCTCGCGCGTCGCTACTGACCTTGGACTTCGACCTGGATGCATCGCACACGGTCGATATTGTTCCGACACCCGCTATCGCGACAGCAGAACCATTCATCGTGGCAGAAATCGATCCGGTCGACACAAAAGAAATTCGTGTACGAGGCCGATTCATTGAAACCAACGTTGACGAGATGCACTACACCGTTGCATTGCGACCATTCTACGATGCAGTCAACGACTTCGGTCTTATGAAAGTCAACGTCACGGACGCAACGGACTTTGAGGTCGACGGAACTACTTACACAGGTGCTGAAGGTCTACGCGCAATGGAAGCAGCCGGTCAAGGCACGTTGACTGTCGCGCAAGGCACGCTCAACGTCGCAGCGCGAGAATTTACTGCAAACATCGTTCTTGCCGGCAGCAACGTGCCAGGCAATGGTATGGACGCAGTAAAAGGCAATGTTATTTCGAGACTGGACAACGAGCTCATTGTCCGTGGCGGAACGATCATCCTGTCTGACGCAACCGATGCTGCACGGTCTTTCTTTCGCGACGATGTGACGGTCACAGTTGGCCCGGATACAGTTGTCTATAAAACGCACGACACTGATCGAGCAGTCGGCGCACCCATCAGAATGCTCGACAACAGCGCGATTTCAATAGGACAAGCAGTAACGGTTCGCGGCACGGTAATCAGCGACGACGAGCTCGGTATTCACATCGATGCGACGAATGGCGCAGTATTGATGCACGTGACTCACCTGAGCGGAATTGTGAATACAATTTTGCCAGGACAGACGGATATTGAGTTGCACGCAATTGATCGTCGCCGTGTGCAGGTGTTCGACTTCACTGGCACTGGCATGTCCCCTGACACTGATGCGGATCCGGCAAATTACGAAATCTCAACCGGTAATCTGCTGATGGCATCTGAC
>JABIUH010000336.1 GCA_018701055.1 Woeseia sp.
GCCATCGCCGCGGATCGCTGAAAGCGCGACTTTGGCTTTGAAATCCGTTGAATAATTACGTCGTTTGGCCATCTCTTGAAATCCTCTTTATCCGGCCGGATTTCACCTTATAGCACTGTCCGATTTTCGGGGTCCACTTCAAGAAGGATTGAATCTAGAAGGCTGAGAAATGAAAATCACGATTTCCATTTGGACTGTACTATTAGGACTGTGTTGTGCCGAGCATGTTGACGCCAACGGCCTGAACGGGCCGGAAGCGGTTCGTTACGATCCGGAGTTGGACGTGTACTTCGTGTCGAACTTCAACGGTGACGTGTCTGGAGACTCGAACGCTTATGTCAGTAAGCTCGCTCCTGATGGCGAAATGTTGGTGTCGAAATTCATGGTTGGCACTGAGGATCTACCATTTCATGGCGGCCGCGGAATGTTCATTGATCAATCTGGCCTATGGGTAGTCGACTCGGCTGGCGTTCATCTGTTTGATCGGACGTCGGGTGAGCAACTAGGCTTTGTCGATTTCTCGCAATTTGAATTGGGATTCTTAAACGATATTGTTGGTGGTAAGGATGGCGCGTTATATGTCACCGATACTGGCGAAGCGAGCTTATACCGTATTGTTGGTCGGGAAGTATCGTTCGTCACCAAGGTCCCGATGAATCCAAATGGAGTGACATCGGATCCCGTAACCGGCAGGTTGCTTCTGGCGCCTTGGAGCAACTCCGATGAGATTATCGATAGGGACATTGACGAGAAACATTTTTCGTCGGTAGGAAAGCTCGTCGGAGGGGGTAACTTCGACGGAATTGAAGTGGTCGGAAACACGATCATAATCGCGAGTCAGGCAGATACCAGCTTGCATTTTATGGTCGATGGCATAGACAGCGTCGCTGTTGAATTGCCTGGCAGCCCGGCTGACATCGGCATTGATACAAAACGAAACGCGGTGGCCGTGCCGCACGTGGCGCTGAATCGAGTGGACATTATTCCTCTTCAGAATTAGCTGTCACTATCCTAAAGTGTACGCTGGAGACATTGCGTCGGCAGGCTATCGGCAGGGGAAAGTCTTTGCGATTCATTCCATTCAGTCTTATTGCAATCCTTTTTGCCGGCTGCGCTCTAACAGAGCAGCCGATTGGCGTCACTGATTTCGCGGTTCGGGCGAAGGACGGCAGCTCTGAATTCAGTGCTCGACTTTGGTACCCAGGTTCCGGTGGCCAGGAGCAGACTTTTGGCGCTAGCCGAATTCGGCCAGGTTACGTCGCGGTACTCGATGCGAAAGTAGCTTTGCAAGCGCCGGCGCCACTAATCGTACTCGCGCACGGATCTGGGGGCTCTGCCGAGAGTATGGCTTGGCTAGCAACGGAGCTGGCCGGAATGGGCGCCCTGGTAGTCGCAGCAGATCATCCAGATAGCAGCGGCGGCGACCCTCAGCGAGCGAGTATTCTGGAAGTTTGGACACAGCCGGAGGATGTTCGACGGCTGATAGATCAATTACTTGCGAGCGAATGGCGTTCGAGCATCGATAAGAGACGCATCGCCACTGTTGGTTTTTCTCTTGGCGGTACGACCGTGATGTTGTTGGCCGGGGCACGACTTCAATTTGAACGGTTTCCAGCGTTTTGCGCCAAGCACGATGATGGTTCGTGCCGCGCGTTTCAACAATACTTTGCCACGTTTGATAACAGATTTTTCATGCGGGCCAACAGCAGATTGGTCGATGGACGTGTGCGCGCAGCTGTAGCGATTGCCCCGGGATTTATAGAATCAGTATCCGCCGAATCGTTGCAATCCCTGAGTACGCCAATGTTATTGATTGTTGGAGAAAAAGATCAACAATTGCCCCCGCAAACACACGTCGAACCAATTCGTCATCTGCTTTCTCCAAACATCGGCTATACGGAGATCACTGATGCGCAGCACTTCAGCTTCCTACCTATATGTGGTGAAGGCGCGATTGCCGTGCTGGCTGAAACGAACGAGGAGTTCGTCTGTGAAGAAGTTGGCGTTAAATCGCGAGCGGAAATCCATGCAGAGACTCTAAGGGCGATAGTGTCATTTCTGATGAGCGCCGATATATTGGTAGGATCATTAGATTGATCGCAATTTCGCCGCTAGGTTGTGCTTGTGGAAGTTTCCGCTGCTGATCTTCCGGTACGTCTCATTTTAGAAAAATTGCCTGGCAATTTGCATCTCTGCTCTGGCCCGAGCCTGTGTGAAAATCTCATTCCGTCATTGCGAGCATAGCGACGCAATCTATACTTCGATTAACTCTATCGTTTGCTTCGTTAACGCGGAACATAGATTCCGCACAATTCGATCGATTCGCACGACCGTTTCTGACGAAAGCTGACATCTGTTTTTTTAACCTGGCAAGTTTTTTACATGAATGTTTTGAAGTTCTTAGCCATGCCTTGGCGAAACTCATTCTCGCTAAAATCAAATTCCAGCATTGCTTGCATTGTCACGGCGAGTGATGATATTGACCTCAGTGTCATAGAGTTTCTGATGAACAAAGCGGATAAATGTGGAATGAACACGAAGCCTTTAAGATTTCCGCGGCCATTTTCCCGGTTTGGCATGAGCTCGTGGTTTCTGTAATCCTTAGTTCAAGAATAGACCTGTCCACTAGCGCCGCAGCGAGGCTGATCCAATGAGTGATGCACCAAAATGACAATTGAAAAGTCGAAGGCATTCGACCATGCTGGGGGAAGAAAGGGCGTGGATGCGTCAATGAGATTCATTACCGATGATTGTGAGTATCACGCGCCAGTTGGCCCAGAGCCCGGCGAACGATTCATCGGAAAAGACGATGTTCGGCGTTATTTTGATAGCTTTTTAGATCATGATTCGGGCAGTGAGTGTCTTCCCGGGGACCTGCACGTCTATAGCGACCGAGGCGTTGCGACATGGGCATATAAGCGCACCGACGAATCCGGCGAATCTGCCGTGGTACAGGGATGTGATCTGTTTGAATTTGTTGGCGACAAGATAAGTCTCAAGAATGCTTTCAGTAAGTGCTCGACATGAATGCCCAGATAATTTCCGCTGGAATAGCCGTTGGCTCTATCGTTGCCTATCAGATTTGTATGAAGGCCGTACCCAACGATTTGAATCCGATCAGCGCGATGGTTACTTTCTAAGCAACTGCGCTCGTATTTACACTCATATCGGCCAAGTTTGTTCCTGTTGATGCACCGAGCTGGTCACTCAGCGAAGTTTCGTGGGCCGCCGTGTTCGTCGGCATCGCAATCGTGGGAATTGAAATCGGCTATTTGTTGATGTATCGAAGTGGGTGGCAACTCGCAGTGGCGCCACTCATAGGCCTGGGTGGGGCAGCCATCATATTGGCGCTAGTCGGGTACCTAGTATTTCGAGAGTCGCTATCGTTAAAAAACATAGTTGGGATATTGCTCTGCCTTTATGGCCTCTATTTATTATCGCCGCAAAAGTCATGACACTCGATTTCGGCCGATGGGAATTTTGTGAAGCCGACTCCGCGGACGCATGAAAATGTAGGGGTCGACAAAAATTCTTGATATTTTCGATCAATTTGGTGGCTATTGCTGAATGTCATATGGAAATGAAATTGGACTAATCGACGCTTCACGCTCCAAGCGATACCCAGCTGAGATACCCAATTTCAGCAATGCCGAGCAGAAAGAAATAGATGGTTGCAGCGCCAATAGCACGATGCGGATACTCGACCCACACACCACTGCTGCCATTCGACTGCATCATTTCGGCGTATTTCGGGTCTGTCATTCCCCATTTCGGGATCAACGTTGTAATGGTGAGGAATACCAGCGGCATATAGATAAGTGCACTGACACGCGTACGCTCAATAATAAACGCCAGAGCCTCGCCGCTTTGGTCCAGAAATAGTACTGACACTCGTCCTGCGAAAATAAACATGAATGACCAGAAGAGACTTTTGCTTTTCATGGAATAGGCGATCATCCACGCCATCAATATGGCAATCGGTATATAGAAAACTAACGCCAGACCATCTTTCCAACCCCGGCTTTGCCCAATTCCTGCGAGCGCGCCACCAGAATGAATGATCAGGAATTCCATCAGAAGAATGCCGACGCCAAACTTTACCCAGCGGCCTTCTTCTGCAGAGTTAGGATCACACCAAACTTTGGATAGAGTGAACGCCAGCGAAAAGCAGGGCAGGGATCCTGCAAGTGCAGGCAGCAATTACCAATTCAGAGGCGCCCGAAAATCCTCAGGCCGCTGTAATCACTTCTGAAAAAGCGGTTGCGATATGTTCTACGTCCGCACGCTTAATATCATAATGAGTAACGAGCCTTAACGTGTCTCGGGATCCGGAAACGAGAATATGTTTTTCCGTCAGCTTCCGCACAAGATCTTCTCGCGACCCTTTTATTACTCGAACAAATACCATATTGGTTTGAACCTTTTCTGGCGCCGCATCCAGTTCAGGGATTTCGTTGAGCGCTAACGCCAAAAGGCGAGCGTTTGCGTGATCATGTTGCAAATGCTGAACCTGTTCTGTCAACGCGAGGATCCCTGCGGCTGCCACGATTCCGACTTGTCGCATGCCTCCACCAAGCATCTTGCGCCACCGCCGTGCTCGCTCAATTAATTCGCCGGAGCCACATAGCAACGATCCCATTGGAGCGCACAGGCCCTTCGATAGACAAATAGAAATCGAATCAAAGTGGCGACTGATTTCTGTGATGGGCACCTGAAGTTTCACGCTTGCGTTGAAAATACGTGCGCCGTCTAAGTGCAGCTGGAGTTCATAGTCGTCAACAAGCGCACGGGCCTTGGCGAGATGCTCCAGTGGTAACACTTTTCCGCCTTGTGTGTTCTCGAGGCACAGCAGTTTTGTTTTGGCAAAGTGAGGGTCGTCGGGTTTGATGCATGCTGCAACCTGTTCGAGATCAAGACTCCCGTCCGGCAGGAAGTCGAGCGGCTGTGGCTGGATGCTGCCCAATACCGCAGCACCACCACCTTCGTACAGGTAAGTATGTGCGCTCTGACCAACGATATACTCATCGCCGCGTTGGCAGTGACTCAACAGCGCGCAGAGGTTCGATTGCGTACCGCTAGGCATAAACAGTGCGGCTTCTGTTCCCAGCATCTCCGCTGCGATTTTCTGCAGTTGAATGACGGTTGGATCGTCGCCGTAAACATCATCGCCAACTACTGCGTCGGCCATCGCCTGTCGCATCGCTGGCGTAGGGCGAGTGACTGTGTCGCTGCGCAGATCGATTGTCTTGGTTGATTGTGAGTTGTGCATTATTTTCACTCGGTATTTCTGTCACAAAGAACGACGATTCTACACGTCATTTTGCGACGCAAGGCTGTGTAATTCACTCGTAGAGGATGAGAGTAAGGTGTCAGATGCATTTGTTGAACCACGACTTAATCCGACCGAACATCTGTTTTACCCGTGAACCGGGCATTCGGGTATTTTCGATGAGCCGATTATGCCCTGTCTGTGGCGTCGTCAATTGCCAGCTTGCCTGACTCAGTGTGTCCTAAGCGCTCGGCAAGCAACTGGTCAACGGAATCATCACGATCTGGAGTTGGAGATTGCGTATGATTGATCAACTATTACCTGGCGTCGGACCGGAGAAGCGCATGATGAGGAACACTGTACTCACTATTTTGGTCGTCCTGCTTTCGCAGTTACCCGCTAACGTTCATGCCGACGAAGCAGGTGTCAACATGGACACGACGGCGAGCGAAAAAGCGGTCATGGCGGTCGTTGCCAAACGAATCGATGGCTACAACAATCACGACGTTAACGCCTATCTCGCCGCGCATGACGAATACCTCGAAATATATGAGTATCCGGACAAGTCGATCGGCAACGGACGTTCCCACCTGAAGAAAATTTTCGGACCGACGCTGGAACAGGGTATCGGCAAAATTATAGTGAAACACCAAACTGTAATTGGCAATACCGTCGTAAGTGAAGAATACGTCGGTTTCGGCGGCCCCGAAATGCAGCACATCGTGGCCATTTATACCGTCGAAGGTGGGCTGATAACAATGGTCCGGTTGGTCGAACCCGATTGAGGCTTGGCGTCAAGAAAACGTAGGCGCACATTTTAAGGGCATCCACCAATTCGGCCCAGCTGATTAGTTCCAGTAATGTTTAGCGCTGATTTAAACTAGGATGTCGGCACTAAATTGTAAGCGAGCGATGGATTGCCGGGATTCTAAAGCTGTCTGGATTTCTCGATTCGTATTAATTCCGTAAGAATCGGATGTTCTTGGTGGCGTTGTAGGAATTCTATGCTGGAGAGGATATCAAGAAGGGCAAAAGACATTGTGATATAGGAAATGCCTGCGTCCAGAACAAACACGATATGTAATCCCTGACCAAACTATATTGTATTTTTGGGTCAACGATGGTCCGGCGCCGACGGTTTTCCGTCACTTGCACTCTTCTGGTAATTCTTACGGCCGTAGAAAATTGTGCTGCTGGTGCCGGAGGACCTAACCATTATGTCGCATTCATCCGATTCAGATGGAATCAAAATGTTGCTATGTTCGTGTAACAGAGTATGCAATCCAGGACTGGTTCACGGAGGAATCGTCATGCGTATTAGGCCGAGCCGAAAGTTACAACAGAGTTCATGCGGGGCCGGTAGTTTTTGTGTCCAACTGCATTCGCGACGAGCATCGTTGGTCAATGAGTTCTGCCTGAACAAACGCGAGAATGACATCGCCGATATTGATGCGGCCGCGGAGTTGTTGCGTGCTAGTTTATTACCTTGCGATTTGGGCACTACCGTGGTGACATTGATCGAGGATAAGGAGTCGGACGAACAAAGTATCCTTCAATTTGATTCTCAATCTGCTTGAGCGACTGATGTCGCCATGGTTCATGGGTTCAGCCACTAGGAACGCCAATGGAGACCTTCTCGTGTCGGATGAAGTTACTAAACGAAGCAATGCTGCAGCTGACTGGGAGCCGTCAATGCAATGTACACGTAAATTCGGAGGCGAAAATGCCCACTAGTCGAGGCACACAGTTCTGGTTACTTTTGGCGCTCTTTCAAATTGCGTTTGGGGCATCTGTCTTTTACGGCACCCAGTATTACTACCTCAAAGAGTCGACTGAGACGGCACGCAATCAGCAATCACAGGGTCGACCCGCGGGCAATTGGTCGGAGCAAATGGAAACGATCACGCCGGCGCTGCTGGATACCTTGGTTCCGCTGCAGACTGATGCAGGTGACCCAGCGAATTTAGTCGTGCAAGCGAATGCTCATTTTGAGAATAAGCAGTATGTAGCAGCGGCTAAACTTTATGAGAAATTGATTGATTTGGATCCGAGGAATATCGATGCATATAATAATCTGGGAATTACGCTGCATTACCTCGGACGGTCGGCTGAAGCTTTGGAGTGGTTGGATGCGGGCATCAATCTGGATTCAACGCACCAGCGAATTTGGTTGACACTAGGATTTGTCCACAAAGATTTAGGAAATTTTGAGCCCGCCCAAATCGCGTTGAGCACGGCAGTCAGAATTAATTCTGATTCAACGATCGGGAAGTCATCGGCGCGATTCCTGGAAGAAATCCAAGCTATGAATTAACTTTGGAGCTGTCATTCATGGTTCTGCAAAATCCATAGAATAGACGATGCCCCTAAATGCGACAGCTGTTCCTAGGTGGCCGCGTTTTTGTATTGAGATTGAACAGAAAGTGTACTACCTGACGAAATGGCAGGTTTTCAACACTATGAGTTGTCCACAAATCGATACTGTCTTCTTCCTGGACCAATATTCTCTCTGCGATTGAAGCATCTACTTCGCTCGCATCAAGTAATACCTCCCGATTCGGTGCGCGTTCCCACAAATCAGGTTTTTTGGCTGCGATTCTTTTGTTCGATCTTAAAAGACGCTTTACATGTCGTTTGGCGAATCGCCTCTCCTGAAATTCCAGAAACATGATTCCCCCAGGTCTATTTTCTGTCAATACTTGAAGTGTCTCCTTACTCCGTACCCCATTTGGTTTCGACAGTGATGCCAATGGTCTGCAGGAATTTGGTTGGAAGTATTCCTCCGGCTGAGACGATCACGGCGTCATTCTTGATCTTCTCTGTTTTATCCTCAAACGTAATTGAGACCGTATCCTGTGCGATTTCGGCAACCGTCGAATTCAGAACGACGTTGATTTTCTTCGCGATATTCATCATTTCAATTTTCTCTCTGTTTTTTTGCTTGGCTCTGCTAAATGCGCCAGACCTGTAAGAGAGTGTGACGGTAGTGCCGGGTTCTTCTGCAATGCTCGTTGCGGCCTCCAACGCACTGTCGCCGCCTCCCACCACAAGCACGTGTTGGTTGCGATACTGCTCCGGATCAATCAGACGATAGGCGACCTTCGGTAGTTCCTCGCCAGGAACGCCGAGCTGTTGAGGCGAACCTCGCCGACCAATAGCGAGGAGAACTGCGCGACAGTCATACTCGGCTTTGTTTGTCTTTATGCGGAAGCCTTTCTTACCCGGAATCGGTTCAATGGCGTCGACTCTCTCGCCGTAATTGATCGTAATATCTGTTTTCTTTTCAACGCCCTGCCAAAATTCGATGAGATCTTCTTTTTGTACTTCTTTGAACTTGGTTTTGCCGATAATAGGTAGCTCTGCCGGTTGGGTCATAACTAATTTTCGACGAGGAAAGTGCGCTACTGTGCCGCCGAGTGCTTCCTGTTCCAGCGTAACCGTTTTGAGGTTATCCATTTTTCCGGCGAGCGTGGCGGAAAAGCCAGCCGGACCCGCACCTATGACAGCAAGATCAAGTGTGTTGTCGTGTCCGTCGGCAATTAGCGTCTGAATGGACAGCATCGCCTGCCGGCCTTGTTCGATTGCGTTTCGAATCAGCCCCATGCCACCTAATTCGCCGGCGATGAAGATTCCGGGTACACCTGTTTCGAAATTCGGCTTAACGACGGGTAAGTCTATCCCACGAGTCTCAGTGCCGAAGACAAGTGATATGGCGCCAACCGGACAGGCAGTTTTACACGCCCCATGACCGATGCAGTTAGACGGTCCAATTAATCTAGCCTTCTTTCCAATCATGCCTAATACGGGGTGTGAGTCCTGTTCCGGACATGCTGCGACACACGATTTGCATCCAATACATACCATGGGATCAATTTGAGGATGCAATGTCGGGGGTTCGAGCATTCCAGCTTCGGTTGCCGCCCTCAATGCGTCGAGACTTTGTCGCTCCAGGCGATTATGGCGACGGATATACCAGACAACGATAGTCAGGATTGGCAAAACGTATAGAGCGATTAGGTAAATCTGGTTCAACGATTTACTTCATGCAGCTGGCGGGTCCGTGATGATAGCGTGCAAATATAAATTCCGCTTGAATCAGTTCACGTAATTAGGAACGGGAATAGCGGTTTCTGGCTACGTCAAAGCACGGAATCCTAACCCAAATAAGAATGCTATTGCGAATGATTATTATTCACAAAAATTCGTCGCACTATTGCGACAGGCCATTGAGATTTTTAAAGTTTTTCTGTGACAAGAGGGAACCTTATCGCGCGCGCATTCGTGTATATAAGTGGGCAGGAAACAATGTTCCGAACAAAATCGAGTTAGTTATCTCATTTTGCATCGGTAACACGGGTTATCGGTTGACCGGTTGTCGCCGTTGATAGGGAAGCATTAAAAAATGTCAATTGAGTTTTGGGCTATCGTAATCACAATGTCGATCGTGGCAATGGCGTTTGTTGCGGGCTTTCCAAACAACTCCGAATGGCGGTCACGCAAAGCGCTTTGGGCGACGATGGCAGTGGTTCCAGTTTTTGCCATAGCACTTTACGTTGATGTTGGATCGCCAGACGCGATCGGTGCCGCTAGTGTTCATCAAGGTAGTCGCAACAGTCCAGTGATGAACCAAGTCCGTGGAGACCAGAAACCAGTAGGTTCTGTAGACAGCATGCTGGATGGGCTTAAGCACCGGTTGGATGAAAATCCTGAAGATGCAGGTAGTTGGTTACTTCTTGCTAAGTCCTACGATCATCTCAACCGCAGAGAGGAAGCGATTGCTGCATACGACCGTGCGAAGTCCCTGGGCAAAACGGATACGAGTCTGGCCGCAGCCATCGGTGACGTGGGCGCTCAGCCGAGCAATTCTTTGGATCCGCTCCCACCGGGCTTGCGAGGCCGCGTGGAACTGTCTGATGAAGCGCGTAAATTGGTCGGTTTGGACGACACGGTGTTTGTATTCGCCAAGGAGTCAGCGGATCAAAGGATGCCGCTAGTTGCGATGCGCAGATCGGTTCGAGATTTGCCACTTCAATTCAACCTCACCGACGCTGACGCGATGATTGTCGGGACTCATCTTGCAGACTATGAAGAGTTGGTCGTCACGGCAAAAATCTCCCGGTCCGGGATGGCAAATGACGTTCTAGAAGGCTTGGAAGCCTTGAGCGAGGCCGTTTCGCCTCTGGCCGATCACCACATTAGTCTGACTATTTCCTCGAAATTGAATTCATCACACTCGTCGAGCACCGCAAATGATTAACGAAGCCGCACTTGATTCCGTGTTCAAGACGAGCGGATGGGCGACCCGTTTTTTCGGGACGCGTGATAGTCGCCAAAATAGTTCGTTCTACGGTTATTCGCTAACGATTTTGGCGATCGGAATAGGGTGGTTGTTGCGTGATTACGGATTAATCGAACCGGACAATGGCCTGGGTTATTGGCTGGGTATTATCGGTGGGTCGATGATGCTGGTTTTGTTGCTTTACCCGTTACGCAAAAGAATTCGGGCGTTAAAGTTTTTAGGCGGAACGACACAGTGGTTCCGTCTGCATATGATCTTGGGCATTTTGGGCCCTGCCCTGGTTTTGTTCCACAGCAATTTTCAACTGGGGTCATTCAACAGCCGCGTTGCCTTGTATTGCATGCTGTTAGTTGCCGGGAGTGGCGTAATTGGTCGGCATATTTACGCTCACATCCATCGTGGGCTCTATGGACAAAAAATGACGCTAAACGAACTGCGCAAGGACCTTGCCGAGTCTTTGGACAACAGCCGTGGGCTAGCGACGTTACTTCCCAAGTTAGCCGCGCGACTGAATGAAATTACCGCCGATGTTCAAGAGAATAGCTTAACCGGCATGATGACCACGCGGACAAGCGTCGTATGGTCGGTGCGTCAATACTTTGTGTGGTATTCGCTTCGAATGACGTTAAATCGTGAGTTGAATGAACAGGCGAAGATCTCTCCGACGGTTGCCAGGGATTTACCAAGATTGCGACGGACCAGTCGAAACTACATTCGAAATTTCGTACAGCTAACGGGTCGAGTTGCGCAATTCACACTATACGAGCGTCTGTTTTCTTTGTGGCACATTTTGCATATGCCGTTTTTCTTCGCGATGATTATTTCGGCGCTGGTACATGTACTGGCTGTTCACATGTATTAGCAATAGATTCTGATGGAAATATATGAGCGATATTCGACTAGCGGTTACTGGGTTACTAATAATGTTTGCCTTCTGCACTAGTACGCCATCCGCAGCTCAATCTATTGAGTCGTTAGTGATGCCTGGCGATGTCATCGAAGGGCATGCGTATCTTGAAGAAGATTGCTCGGTCTGTCACATACCATTTAGTCGCTCAGAACAGCGTGCATTGTGTTTGGATTGTCATGAATTGGTTGCCATCGATATCGAACTGAATCTTGGCTATCACGGCAGAGCCCCGAATGCGCGATCGGATGAATGTTCGGCCTGCCACACTGAGCACGAAGGCCGTGGTGCTGATATTGTCGATCTGGATGAAGAGACCTTCGATCATGACTTGTCAGACTTCGAACTGCTCGGCGGACACGTTGAGGTGGCATGCGTCGATTGTCATCTCCCAAATCTGACCTATCGCGAAGCTTCAATTGAGTGTGATTCATGTCACATTGAAGATATGCCGCACGATGAAAAACCGACCGTTTTGTGCATTGACTGTCACAACGAGAGCGAATGGGTTGATGTTCATTTTGATCATGATGAAGGAACCAACTATCCCCTTGAGGGCAAACACGCTGAAGTTGCGTGTCGGGATTGTCACGAGGTAGAAGTATTTGCAGGCGAGGACGACAGTTGTGTTGCCTGTCATGCTGAGGACGATTCGCACAATGGCCGTAGTGGCGATCTATGTGAAACCTGCCATAACCCTACCTCGTGGAATGATTCGAGTTTTGACCATACACGAGATACAGAATTCCAATTGTTAGGCCGACACAACGAACTCGCCTGTAACGATTGTCACAGCGAGGACCCTTTTGCAGACACGATGGACATGGCATGTGTGAGTTGTCACCTGGAAGACGACGATCACAATGGCCACAATGGAGTCGAGTGCGATTCATGTCACAGCAATGATTCATGGACGGACCAGCTGTTTGATCATGCTAGAGATACGGAATACGCCCTAAACGGTGCACATGCAGAAGTGGCGTGCGAGAGTTGCCATATAGAACCAATTTTTGAGGTTGCGCTTGAAGAAAACTGTGTGTCGTGTCATTTGGAAGATGATGCCCACGAGGGATCGCAAGGAACTGATTGCGTAGATTGTCACAACGAAGTCAGTTGGGAGGACGTCTCCTCATTTGATCACGATTTGACTCAGTTTCCCTTGCTTGGTGAACACGACAATATTGCGTGTGATGATTGTCACGAGACGAAGGTTTTTATAGACACGAATAGTGAGTGTGTTGATTGCCACGTTGAGGATGATCCACACGAAGAAATCTTTGCCGACAACTGTGATGTCTGCCACAACCCGGTGGCGTGGGATCTATGGTTCTTTGATCACAATACGCAAACGGAATTTGAACTGCAGGGCGCCCACGTCGAAGTTACGTGCGAAGGGTGTCACCGCAGTTCGTTGGCGACAATGCAACGAATAGGTTTTCAATGTCTGGATTGTCATCGATCAGATGACGTGCATGATGGTGAATTTGGTGCTGATTGCGGGCGCTGCCATAGCGATACTTCGTTCGAAGAAGTGAGGTCATTGCAATGAAAAACTCAAAAAATTTGCAATTTGATGCGCAACGTAAATCGTTATATTCGCTATTTTTCGCAGTAGTTGTAGCCATCGGTTTGACGGTCACACCTAATGTTGTAGGTGCCCAGGCGCCATTCGACCACTTCAGTACTGGCTTTGTTCTCGACGGTGCCCATGCGAATGTAGCCTGTGAGGGCTGTCACGCCGACGCTACCTTTAGTGCTACACAATCCAGTTGTAATTCCTGTCATTCGCAGGGAGGGCTAGTAAGGGCGTCGTTCAAACCGGCGGATCACGTTTTGACTTCCGGCGAATGTTCAGATTGTCACATTACGGCGAGCTGGACCGCGGTGTCCTTTGTAGATCACACCTCAATCTTTGGAAGTTGTGCGAGTTGCCACAATGGCATTCAAGCACCTGGTAAGACCTTTGATCACATTGCGTCCAGTGACCAGTGCGATGATTGCCACAGTTCTTCCGGTTGGCTACCGGCAGTATTCGATCACTCTGACGTTTTTGGAAATTGCGTAAGCTGCCATAACGGCACAACCGCAACTGGGAAGAACGCGACTCATATTACCACGGGAAATACTTGCGATAATTGCCACATCACGGCAGCTTGGACGCCGGCGAATTTTGATCATGTGAATATCACCGGAAATTGCGCTTCCTGTCACAACGGCACGGATGCAACCGGTAAAAACCCGACCCATGTTCAAACGACAAATGTGTGTGAAGACTGCCATTCAACGAATATTTGGGTGCCAGTGGTTAGAGTCGATCACACACAGGTCCTAGGCTCGTGTGCGACTTGCCATGATGGTGTTACGGCTACGGGTAAACATCCGGCCCACATCAACAGTGGGAACAATTGCGATGATTGTCACAGTACAGTTGCCTGGACGCCGGCGAATTTTGATCATGTGAATATCACCGGAAATTGCGCTTCCTGTCACAACGGCACGGATGCAACCGGTAAAAACCCGA
>JABIUH010000251.1 GCA_018701055.1 Woeseia sp.
CTGCATTTTCAACAGCAGCGATTGAGTCGATGAAGATGGCTGCGGTCGCTGGATCAACAAGGCGCTGATAGCTGTACACAAAATCATCAGCCGTCACCGGTTCACCGTTTGACCAGCGGGCATTGGGTCGCAGCCAAAAAGTGTATTCCAGACCGTCGTCAGACGCCTCCCATCGCTCGGCAGCCGCAGCGCGCTGCTTGCCGTCTCGAGTGTAGCCGATTAGGCCTTCTCCAAGATCGCGTTGGACATCGTGCGCCTCAGCCGTTGCTGATTTGTGCATATCCAGTGATTCTGGCTCCGCTCCGTTGCCTCTGTTTAGCAGCGACTGAGACTCAGCAACCACGACATTGGGTGGCGCGGAATCACCACACGCAGACAACAGTAATATGGCGAATATCCCGAGGATAATGCCAGCGTATTTCGAGCTAAGCTTTTTTCGCAATGATAGGGTCACGACCGCAAGAATACCTTAATAAGATCGCTTTTCCGGGGCATGGCTCACCTTTTATTACGAATACAGCATCGATCCTAGCCGGTTTTTTTTACGGGAGGAGCGTGTTTTTCGGTTGAATCGATAGACGCCTTTTTATTTTCTAGCAGGCGCTTCTTTAAATGTATGAGTAGCAATGAGATGGTCGCTGGCGTCACGCCCTCGAGTCTGGATGCGTGTCCAAGCGTCTCCGGTCGCGTTTTTTCCAGGCGTTGTCGAGCTTCGTTTGATAAACCAACCACGCCTCGATAGTCGAGGTCCGTCGGCAGGCGAAGTCCCGCTTGTTTGTTGTGCTTTTCGATTTCTCGCGTCTGTCGCTCAATGTATCCCGCGTACTTTGCGCGCACTTCCAGCTGCAACCCAACCTGCTCCGCCTGCTCATCCGACAGCCGGTCCTGCCGGTCTCGCGGACCAACAACGCTCAGCGATGCGATATCTGCATAAGTGACATTGGGACGCCGTAGCAAATCGGCTGCGCGACACTCTCGCTTGAGCGACTCACCTAGTTGCTCACAATCAGCGTCGTTCAGTTGTTTGGGATGTATGACGATTGAATCGAGCCGAGCTTGTTCGTCACTGACCGCGGCACGTTTCTCCACGAATGCTTGCCAGCGCTCATCACTAACGATGCCCATTTCACGACCCATTGGCGTCAGTCGAAGATCAGCGTTGTCTTCACGCAGCAGCAAACGATATTCAGCACGACTGGTGAACATACGATAGGGCTCACTAACGCCACGTGTGACCAAATCATCAACCAGCACACCGAGATAGGCTTCGCTGCGCGCCGGATACCAGGCGTCTTTGTCTGCTGCTTTCCGCGCCGCGTTCAGGCCGGCAAGCAATCCTTGGGCGCCAGCTTCTTCATAACCCGTTGTACCGTTAATTTGTCCTGCAAAAAAGAGGCCGTCCATGCACCGAGTTTCAAGAGTCGGCCGCAGATCCCGGGGGTCGAAGTAGTCATACTCGATGGCGTAACCGGGTTGTGTAATGTGGGCGTTCTCGAAACCAATCATTGAGCGAACGAAACGAAGCTGCACCTCGTAGGGCAAGCTTGTTGAAATTCCGTTCGGATATATTTCCGTTGTATGCAAACCCTCGGGCTCGACGAACACCTGATGCGAATCACGTTCTGCGAAGCGCTCAACCTTGTCTTCGATCGATGGGCAGTAGCGGGGCCCCACACCTTCAATCAGACCCGAATACATTGCAGACTCCGACAATGAACCACGAATGATGTCGTGCGTTTCCGTCGTTGTACGTGTGATGTGGCAACTAACCTGTCGTGGGTGGTCCGCGCGGCTACCCAGAAAAGAAAATACCGGTCGTGGCGAATCACCGGGCTGTTCCGTCATTGCCGCGTAATTCAGTGTATTGCCATCAAGTCGCGGCGGTGTTCCCGTTTTCAACCGCGCCACGTTGAATGGCAAATCACGCAATCGTTCTGCGAGTCGGTTTGAGGGTTGATCTCCGGCTCGACCGCCCGCTTTTTCAGTCTTGCCGATCAGGATTCGACCACCGAGAAATGTCCCAACCGTTAATACGACCGTCGGCGCGTGAAAACGCAAGTCTATTCCGGTCACAACACCCGCGACGCGCTCTCCTTCGACAATCAAATCTTCGACCGATTGCTGAAAGATCGAAAGTCCGCTTTGCTTTTCGAGCGTTTGCCGAATCGCCTGGCGATATAGCACTCGGTCAGCCTGCGCCCTCGTTGCTCGAACCGCTGGGCCTTTGCTTGCATTCAGGGTGCGAAATTGAATACCCGCAGAATCAATTGCCTGTGCGATCGCACCACCGAGCGCATCAATTTCTTTAGTCAGATGACCTTTGCCAATACCACCGATGGCGGGATTGCAGCTCATTTGACCGAGCGTCGCGATATTTTGCGTAATCAGAAGCGTGCGCGCACCGGCGCGCGCAGCAGCAAGGCTTGCTTCCGTCCCAGCATGACCGCCGCCGACAACGATGACGTCAAATTGTGAGTCCTTACGCATTGGTCATTTTTTGATCAGTTTCGAGCGGGTCGCCATTCTAATCGCAGCCCGCCATAATCTCCACAACCCTTTACAATCTTTTGCCCTTTCTAGACACTAGTTAACCCCTTCAGAGTTTGGATTTAGACTTGAATAAATGCCTGAGATCGGCGGCAATGATGCTGCTATTTACACCTGCAATCCAGGCTTGGCCGCAAGACAGTACCCCCTCACCAACGCTACATCTTGAAGATTGCCGAATTCGTGCCGGCGAGGGATATCCCGGTATTAAAGCTCGCTGCGGCACGCTGGAACGACCGGAAAATCCAGCTGCGCCGAACGGCGACATTCTGGAGCTTTTCGTTGCCGTCGTTCCCGCGCTAAGCCTGGAGCCGGATCCTGATCCGCTGGTACCGATTGCCGGCGGTCCCGGACAAGCATCAAGCGAATTCTATGCCTCAACAGCAAGCGCGTTTGAAGCCGTCCGGCGTACACGGGATATTGTGCTTCTGGATCAACGTGGAACAGGAAAGTCAGCGCCAATGACTTGCGAGGCTGACGAGGCCTTAGCCGAGGGTCGATATTCGAGAGCGCAAGCCATTACTCAAACAGAAGCCTGTTTACTGGCGCTGCCACACGACCCTCGTTACTTCACCACCAGTGTCGCGGTACAGGATCTTGAGGCACTGCGTCTGGCGCTTGGCTACGAGAAGTTCAACGTCTATGGAATCTCATATGGATCTCGCGTAGCGCAACATTATATGCGGCGTTATCCCGAGTCGACTCGCACGGTGGTCCTTGATGGTGTCGTCCCGCCGCAGCTCGCGCTTGGACCGGGCATCGCCATCGAGGCACAGAAAACACTGGATGGTATTTTTTCGCGTTGCACAGAAAGCACTGACTGTGGAGAGCGATTCCCGAACATCGAAACTGATTTTATGATTCTCAGATCGAGGCTTGCGGTAGAAACGGTCTTGGTGCAACTGATGAACCCAGTTACGGGCGCGGCAGATGAAATCGTATTTGGCAACGACGAAATGGCAGGAGCATTACGTTTATTAAGCTACCACCCAAACACGGTCGCCCTGATGCCGCTTTTGATTGATCAAGCGGCGAACGGAAATTTTAGGCCGCTTGCTGCACAAGCCATGATGATTAGTGAAGCGTTGTCGGAGTCGATCAACATCGGTATGCATAACGCCGTTGTTTGTACTGAAGATGCGCCTTTTTTCGCCGGCGAGAGTGTTACACAGGAAGCACTTGAGACTACCTACATTGGCCCACTTCAGCTTGATGCACTAAGCGCAATCTGTTCCGTTTGGCCTGCTGGTGTTTTGGATGATGGTTTTAAAGAACCGGTTAGCTCTGACATTCCGGTGTTGCTCCTCTCCGGTGAATACGACCCGATAACACCGCCCGCGTATGGTGATGCTGCTGCCTTGGAATTCGATAACTTCACTCACTTGACTGGTGCTAAACAGGGTCACGGACAAGCGCCGCGTGGTTGCATGTCGAACATCATCGGTGATTTTGTTGCTTCAGCGGACCTCGAATCGCTTGAAACTGAATGCCTGGAGCGATTACACGCCATGCCGTTCTTTTTGGATTTTTCAGGGCCAGCGCCATGATTCGCGTCGACAATTTGCATAAATCGTTTGGGGACGTTAACGCTGTAAAGGGCGTCTCGTTTACCGCTGATGATGGAAAAATCACGGGGCTTCTTGGGCCCAATGGCGCCGGCAAATCAACGACGCTTCGGGTTTTGTACACGGTCCTGACGCCAGACTCCGGTACCGCAACGATCGATGGCGTTGATGTCGTCACCGAACGTCAAGCAGCGCGTGCTCGCATCGGTTCACTACCACACGGCGCCGGGCTCTACCCCCACTTAACAGCGCGCGAGAATATCGCTTATTACGCGAAGCTGTATGACATGCCGGGGGATACCGTTGATGCGGCAGTGCAGAAGGTTATTGATCAGCTAGACATTAATGATTTTGCTGATCGCCGCACCAAGGGATTTTCGCAGGGTCAACAGACCAAAGTCGCACTGGCTCGCTCACTAGTTCATGAACCGCAGAATGTGCTTCTGGATGAGCCCAGTAACGGGCTCGACGTCATGGCGACGCGCTCTTTGCGTGAGCGCATTCGTGAACTTAAAAACGCAGGTAAATGTGTTCTTTTTTCCAGTCACGTAATGCAGGAGGTGGCCGCCTTATGCGATGAAATCGTCATCATCGCAGCGGGACAAGTGGCACTGCATGACACGATCGACGGCATCCGCAACGCCACGGGCTGTGAGGATCTTGAGGATGCGTTTGTTAAGGCCATTGAAATGGTTGATCCAACAGCGGAGCAAACGGCATGAAAACGATCATTACGGTTTTCATGAAAGAGGTTGTCGATAATTTTAGAGATCGACGCACATTGATGTCTGCATTACTCATGGGACCCTTGTTCGGACCCATTCTATTTGCGTTCGTTATCAATCTGTCTCTGAAGCAATCGTTAAGTAATGCTGACGAGTCACTGGACCTACCGGTCATCGGCAGTGAACACGCACCAAATTTAATGAGCTACCTGGAAAGCAACAACATCGTGATTGTAGACGGTCCGGAATCGCGAAGCGCGGCGATAGACGGCGTGGCGAATGGTGAACATGATGTTGTCGTGCTGATCCCGGACACATTTGGCGAGAATCTCGCCAACATGGTCCCTGCCACCATCGAAGTCATTACAGACCAGGCGAACACTCAAGCAGAGCGCGAAACGCGTCGTGCAACACGTGCTCTGCGAAGTTACGGTCAGGAACTTGCCGCAATGCGGCTGACGGTGCGCGGCGTCAGCCCTATGATCATGCGACCCCTAAATGTGGATGAGGTGGATGTTTCGACGCCAAGCGGTCGTTCCGCAATTCTTTTGGGAATGCTGAGTTATTTCTTCATTTTTGCGCTTTTAACCGGCGGCATGAATCTCGCCATCGATTCGACGGCTGGGGAACGCGAACGCGGCTCGCTGGAGCCACTACTTTGTTTGCCGGTAAAACGTGATCACCTGATTTATGGAAAGATTCTTGCGGCCTGCTTGTTTATGGCGATTTCTTTGAGTCTTAGCTTGACGTGTTTTCACTTTACGCTGAAGTTCATGCCACTGCAGGAGTTGGGTATGACGCCGAACTTTGGGCCGTCGGTGGTGTTAATCGCTTTTTTACTGCTGGTACCATTCGCGTTGGTTGGTGCGTCGCTAATGACCTTGGTCGCGTCATTCACTAAAAGCTTCAAGGAAGCCCAAACCTGGGTCAGCGTTGTGTTGCTCGCACCGACGATGCCTATTTTGGTCGTATCCATTCTTATGGTTCGGCCAAGCACGCTTTTGATGTTTGTCCCGTCGTTAAGTCAACATTTGTTACTGGTCGGACTCATCAAAAATGAACCTCTTAATATGTTGCACGTGGCGGTGTCCGTCGGTGCAACGTTGATTGTCGGAGCATTGTTAACCTGGGTTTGTGCGCGGCTATATAGGCGCGAAGGCCTGCTTGGCTAGATGCGACAGATTATTCGTTCTTAACAAAAAAAGGGCCCGCACATAGGTGGGCCCTTTTTACTATTTAGTTTGTTGATTCTGGGTGCTATTCAAAATAGTAACGCGCGTGCAGTTGGAAAATATTGACGTCATCCCAAAGGTTTGCCTCAATGCCAACACCGAGTCTTTCATTGAGCGCTAGAAGGAAGCCTGCATTAGCCCGCGTTTCGCCATCAGTCCCGTCAAAATCTATTTAATCCAATCCGCCGTACAATTCGACCGCTTCGCTAACTGCGCCGCGCAAACCCAAACCAACAAATAGCCCATCGGCGTTTGCTGATCCTATTCCTGATCCGTCAATTTCGAGATAGCCGACGTTGGCGCTAAGGTTAAGATTGGGCGAAATTTCCGTATGATAACCACCACCAAACTCCAGGATAGTCACATCCATCCCAAAATTCAGGTCTGCCGTTTGGTACTCAGCAAACACATGAAAATCATCGTCGATGCTAAATGATGCGGCAAATCCAATTCCATCGGCATCGAAATTGGTACTGTCTAAAATCGACGCGCCCGAATGTCGCTTGAATGTAATCGTAACTGACTGTCTATGCGCTCACTGACACTGACAACAGTAACAATAATTTTGAAATCAATGAACGTAACACAGCGCTCTCCAAAAATGCCCGAGTAAATTAAGTTGCAACCGTATCTTTGCTGTTGGGTGCAGGGTTACAAATTATGTTTATTAGAGGGACGCTGGTTGCACTGGTTCACAGCAAAACGTAAAAAATGCTTTTTATGTTTAGAAAAAATTTATAAAGGTGACGTCGTTCGCGCTGGATTGATATAAACTTAATGATTTAATACCGATTAGTCTACTTTCCAATGCAGAACTCAGAGAAGATTCTGCCCAACAGGTCATCGCTGGAAAAATCACCCGTGATGTGGCTCAGCGACGATTGCGCCAGACGGAGTTCTTCAGCAAGAATCTCGCCGGCTCTGTCATCTATTAATGCCGCACGACCGATACAGAAATGGTCGAAGGCTTGTTGCAGAGCGACTACGTGACGACGACGCGCGGTAAATGCGCCTTCACCGTTATCTTCATAGCCGGCGAAAGCTGTGATTGCGCTTTTGAGAGCTTCCATTCCTGTGCCGGTTTTTGCTGACAGGTTTATTGATTGATTTGAGGTCGGTGGTTCGCGGGCATCATTATCGCAAAGATCTATTTTATTCCGAATCACAATGACTGGCAGATCAGGAGGGAACGGTTCTGCCAAGCTTTCTGTTTCCGGCGCCGTTGCGTCTTTAACCCATAAGATCGCATCTGCGGTTTGCATAACTTCCCTCGCTTTGCGAATTCCCTCTGCTTCTATTCGATCTGGGTTATCCCGCAGACCCGCCGTATCAACTAGCTCTACGGATAATCCCTCGATATCAATTTGTTCTCGAATAATATCTCTTGTTGTCCCGGCCACCTCAGTGACAATCGCTGCATCCTGCCCGCTCAAATAATTGAGGAGGCTTGATTTGCCAACATTAGGCTGCCCTGCAATAACGAAGCGCAAACCATCTCTCAGAATTCGGCCCGCGGCGGCCTTGTGAAGCAGGTCTGTAAAAGTAACTTCACAAGTTTTGAGTTTTGTAAGCAAAGCCTGATCCGAAAGAAAGTCAATCTCTTCCTCTGGAAAATCAATGGCCGCTTCAACGTGCAACCGAAGTTGGATGACGGTTTCGATTAGCGTGAATACGGCGAGAGAGAAAACGCCCGTTAGTGATCGATGCGCGGCGCGCACCGCTTGTGCGGTTCCACTATCGATCAAATCCGCGATGGCCTCTGCTTGTGCAAGGTCGAGTTTTCCGTTTAGGAATGCGCGCTGTGAGAACTCTCCGGGCGCGGCACGTCTTGCGCCACATTCGATTGCAGCTTCCAGCAGCATGTTCGTGATAATGGGACCACCGTGCCCTTGTAGCTCAATTACAGATTCGCCCGTGTAAGACGCGGTGCCGGGAAAGTACAAAACAATACCCGAGTCTATAGGGCGCGATGCACCATCATAGAATATTCGTTTGCTGGCATGACGGGGTTTTGGCATGTCGCCCAGGATTTTGAGGCCGACTGATTCCGCGTCGTCTCCAGATATTCGCACGACGGCTACGCCCCCTTTGCCGGGGGGTGTCGCAGGAGCAACGATAGTGTCTCTTATATATTCGGGCCGATCGTGCATGCGGGCCTCTCAAGAAATCGTTGGGTATTCAGTCTTTCGACAGCTTCTGTACCCGTACAAATTTCGGCCGGTGGTTATTCGCTGGTCGATTTGCCCTTTTTGTTATGGGTTTTTCGCTTGGATGCTTCCTCGTGTACCAATTTATTGATGTACCACTGCTGCGCAATTGAAAGCAGCGTATTAGTCACCCAATACAACACTAGGCCCGACGGGAAGAAAGCAAAAAATGCGGTAAAGATGATCGGCATAATTTGCATCACCTTTGCCTGAATAGGATCGCCAGGCGTTGGGTTCAGCTTTTGTTGGCCGAGCATTGCGGCGCCCATGATCACCGGGAGGATGAAATACGGATCTCGAGAAGATAAATCAGTAATCCATAAGGCGAATGGGGCCTGACGCATTTCAACGCTTTCCAACAACACCCAATAGAACGCGAGGAAAAAGGGCATTTGGATGAGGATAGGCAAACAGCCTGCAGCGGGATTCACTTTCTCCCGCTTATAAAGTTCCATCATGGCCTGACTAAGCGCTGGCTTGTCGTCTTTGTATCGGTCTTGCAGCGCTTTCATTCGGGGTTGAATTTCCCGCATTTTCGCCATCGAACGTCCGCTTGCTTCCGTTAGCTTATAGAACACCGCCTTAATTATGATGGTGACCAGAATAATCGCGAGACCCCAGTTGCCGACGAATGAAAACACTTTGCTAAGAAGCCAAAACAGGGGATCGGAAAGTATGGTTAACCAACCATAGTCGACGGTTAGCGGTAGCTTTTCATGGATTTCGCTAAGTTGCGCTTGGAGTTTTGGTCCGACGAACGCGGTCATTGTGAATGTGTGTTCGGACCCGGCGGGTATGACGACGGAGGGCGTTTGAATCATGCTCGCGACCGAGACCCCTCCGTTGGCCGAGATGCTGTAATTATATTTTTCGTCAGATGGCGGAACTAGAGCGCTTAAAAAATGATGTTCAATAGCGCCAATCCAACCGCCGGTTGCTTGCAGCGTATGTGGACCGTCTTCTAATAAATCGTCACGATCAAGTTTCTCTGATTTTTCACCATCGTAAATAATGGGGCCGTCAGACGAATATGAATCGACGTTAAACATTGATCGTTCTACTTCTCGAGAACGTCGCAATAGCTGGGCATAATCCGCGCCGCGCCAATCTTCTGCACTGTTATTGATGAGGCGATGGGAAATGTCAATTTGATAACTTCCGCGTGTAAAACGCAGTGTCTTTTCAACGACGATGCCGTCGGCGCTTTGCCAGGTTAACGGCACCAAAAGCTCGTCGCGGCCATTGAGTTCGTAATTGGTTTGTTGTGAGGAATAGACTGCGCGGTGATCCGGTTTGCTGCCCTCGCCAGCGGCATTCAAGCCGCTTTGTATGAGGCCTAATTCAATTGTCTCGGTACTCAAAAGCTCAACGAGTTTATTTGGGTCGTCCTTGTGGACGGGATAATTCAACAAATTCGCTTGTTGCAGCGTTGCGCCTTCGGTGCTTATCGTAATATCAAATACGTCGGTAACGACATGGATCGTGACAGCTGATTGTTCCGTTGAGTTGACGGTTCCTTCGGCTGTCGGCGGCGGGTCACCTAGCGCGGGTGCATTTGAGGGGGTGGTATAGTCGCTTTCTGTGGGTAACGCGGGTAGGCCGGCGTCGCCTGGCAGCGTGTCAAGTTCGGCGGCGGTTGTTGCTGTTGACGGCGGTAATGCGTGATCCGTGACCCATGCCTGGTACGTCATCCAGATCAACATTCCAAATGTTGCCCAGATCAGCAGTCTTTGATTTTCCATGTGTGGTTTATCCTGCCGTTTTAGGCGTCTGGTCGCTACAATGCTGCCAGTGTTTTTTTAAGCTTAAAAATAACGCCTTATTGTTTGCGTTTGTTGCGGCAGGCTGATTGAGTACCACGATATCGATGCCGGAAAGATGCCCCTGCTCGTCACGGAACGATTCGCGAATGATTCGTTTCAATCGATTCCGACCAGTTGCTTTACGGCAATTCTTTTTGCTAACAGCCAAGCCCAGGCGCGCCTTATTGCTGCGGTTGTCCCGGTAGAGAATGGTGAACATCTTGTCGCGGCTGCGATTGGCTTGTTTGAATACTCGACCAAAGGAAGCCTTGTCAGGTATCCGGCTTGGGTGCCTGAAACGGTGACTAGATGGGGTTTCGGTGTTTGCTTCCGTAATGGTCTGACGGGGTCAGCCGCGCTATGGCGACAGCTTGGCCCGGCCTTTTGCGCGACGGCGCTTCAAAACCGACCGACCTGCTTTGGTTGCCATTCTTGATCGGAATCCGTGTGTGCGTGCCCGCTTCAGTGTGCTGGGCTGAAATGTTCGTTTCATTTGGGTGCCACCTGGCTAAAATTGCTTGCGCACAAGGTGTGCGCTTCATCATCTGTCGAGAGATAAGTTTCTCTCTCCCGAGAAGGTCGGCAAGGGTACGCGTGGGCCTCTTTTCTGTCAATAGAATAAGGCCTTATGAGCGCTACTGATATAGTGTCGACTTATGGCTGTGTAACGGAGCGGGTGGTGGTTTTTGCTGTCTGGCGAAGGCGTTATAGACGGTATAGACTGCCCGGTCTCGCCGAGAGATTACAATAATTTGCCGACTGGCATCGGGGACCCTTTTTGCAGGCTGAAACGAATGTATGGAACCGCTGTGTGCGCGATCTTCGGGCAGAACTGCCTGAACAGCAGTTCAACACATGGATTCGTCCGTTACAGGCGGTTGAAGAGGGCCGGGTTCTAAAGCTCTTGGCGCCGAACCGCTTTGTTGTTGACTGGTTAAATCAACACTACCTTGGGCGAATAGAGGAGATTGTTGGTGGATCTAATGAGGCGACACATGTTGTTGTTGAGGTCGGTTCTAGACAAATAGAGAACGCAGTGCCAGCGCCTGCACACTCACCCGCGCCTGCTGCGCCGCCCTTTGTGTCACCCAGGAACGCTGTTCCGGTCATCAGTCGTTTAAATCCGGATTTTGTTTTTGATAATTTTGTCGAGGGCAAGAGTAATCAGCTTGCTCGAGCCGCTGGGCTTCAGGTGGGTGAAAATCCAGGGAAATCCTACAATCCTTTATTTATCTATGGCGGTGTTGGGTTGGGTAAAACCCATTTGATGCAAGCTATCGGCAACGCTATGTTGAAAAACAACCCGTCAGCCAGGGTCAGCTATGTGCATTCGGAACGTTTTGTGGGCGACATGGTGCGGGGACTACAGCACAATTCTATTTCTGAGTTTAAGCGACTGTACCGATCATTGGATGCGCTTTTGATTGACGATATCCAGTTTTTTGCCGGCAAAGAACGCTCCCAGGAAGAATTTTTTCATACATTCAATTCGTTGTTGGAAGGGCATCAGCAGATTATTCTGACCTGTGATCGCTACCCAAAAGAGGTGAGTGGGCTGGAAGAGCGGCTGAAGTCTCGGTTTGGGTGGGGCCTTACGGTCTGCATTGAACCGCCCGAGTTGGAGACGTCTGTCGCTATCTTGATGAGTAAGGCGAATGGTGAAGGGGTTGATTTGCCGGAAGAAGTGGCTTTTTTTATCGCAAAAAGGATTCGATCAAATGTTCGGGAACTCGAAGGTGCTCTTCGAAGAGTCATTGCAAACTCAACGTTTACAGGACGGCCTATCAGTTTAGATTTTGCTAAAGAAGCGCTTAGAGATTTACTTGCGATGCAAGATCGTTTGGTCTCGATCGAGAATATTCAAAAAACGGTAGCAGATTACTTCAAAATCCGTGTAGCCGATCTGTTGTCACGTCGGCGAAGCCGGTCTATAGCGAGGCCGCGGCAGATCGGTATGGCATTAGCGAAAGAATTGACGAATCATAGTTTGCCTGAGATTGGCGATGCATTTGGGGGTCGGGATCACACGACGGTGTTGCATGGTTGTCGTCGGATTGCGGCGCTTCGTGAGAGTGAAAAGCGGGTTGGTGAAGATTATATAAACCTGTTGAGAACATTAACAGGATGATATGGATAAACGGTGGATAACCAGTGCTTGATATTTTATCCACAGGTAGTTCACTGGCGGTGCGCTTTTACTACCGTATTTATCCTGTCCTTTTTTGCAGTGTAATTTATTGATTTATAAACAATTAAATTTTTTATCCACAGGACTTGTGGTGCTTAATAATAGTAATAATAGTAGTCTTTTATATACTTATCCAATAATTATTAACAGGTGGGTTGAATGAAGTTATCAGCTGGGCGTGAGTCTCTTTTGAAGCCTTTGCAAGCAGTAATTGGTGTTGTTGAGCGTCGGCAGACCATGCCAATTTTGGCGAATGTGCTTCTGGTAGCCAAGGACGGGGTTCTGTCAGTGACTGCGACTGATTTGGAAGTTGAGTTGGTGGCAGTCGCGGACGTTAAGATCGATGTAACTGGAGAAGTAACTGTTCCTGGACGTAAGCTTTTAGATATTTGCAGAGCACTACCTAGTGATGCCGATGTGTCGATTAGTCAGAGTGGCGAGAAACTTAATATTAAGTCTGGCAGGAGTAAGTTTTCGCTTACAACCTTGCCTGCGGCCGAGTTTCCGACGGTAGACGACATCAATGCCGGGCACTCGGTAACGGTTGCGCAGTCTGTCTTGGCGAGATTATTAGAAAAGACTCATTTTTCGATGGCGCAACAGGATGTTCGGTATTATCTGAATGGTCTGTTGTTAGAAACTGGGAAGAATGTGTTGCGCGCAGTGGCAACAGATGGTCATCGACTTGCGTTGTGCGAGGTTGAATTAAACGACAAGAATGCGCCTGACCAGCAAGTGATTGTGCCACGGAAAGGTATTTTGGAGTTGCAGCGGCTGTTGACCGGAGAGGGTGATTTGGCGATCGAGTTGGGCACTAATCATGTTCGCATTCAATTGGATGCCATTCGGTTTACATCGAAATTGATCGATGGGCGATTTCCTGAATACGAACGCGTCATTCCGCAAGATACGAGCAATTTTTTGTCCGCAGATCGGGGGGCTTTTCGAAGTGCTTTGCAGCGAACGGCTATCTTGTCCAATGAAAAATATAGAGGCATTCGTCTGATTATTAGAAATAATGGGATGGTGTTGCAGGCGCATAATCCTGAGCAAGAGGAAGCAGAGGAAGAGCTCGAGGCACAATACGAAGGTGAAGAAATTGAAATTGGATTCAACGTTAATTATTTGTTGGATGCCCTAAACGCGATTGAGTCCGATGAAGTTAATCTCGCTTTGGTAGACGGTAATTCCAGTTGTTTGCTTAGAGAACCGGGTAAAGATGACTGTAAATACGTCGTCATGCCAATGCGCCTATAGGCGCTGTTCTGTCGCTTGGCGCTTTCAAGCTTAAAAATTACGGATTTCCGCTGTCTTGAGTCTGCGGGAATTGATTTCGACCAGGGCAACAATCTTATTTATGGCCCGAATGCGTCGGGAAAGACGAGCATTTTGGAGGCAGTTGCGTATCTCGGTCGGGGACGGTCATTTCGGGGTGCTAGCATTCGTGAGGTCGTTCGTCATGGGCAGGACAATTTCGTCTTGTTCGGGAATTCGCGGGTTGGTTCTCGGGCTGTGGCTCTTGGTGTTCGGAACGGTACCGGTGGCCTTGAGGTTCATACCGATGGAGAAAAGAGAGCGTCCGCCGCGGCACTTGCTGAAGCTCTTCCGCTTCAGATCATTGATCCTGACGTTCATAAGTTAATTGCGGGTGGTCCTGAGGACCGGCGTCGTTACATCGATTGGGTTGCGTTCCACGTGGAACATGGTTACCTGGATCTATGGCGACGTTATCGGCGTGCGTTGAAACAACGCAATGCAGCATTACGCGGCAAGGTTAGTTCTGCGGGTTTGTCTGGCTGGGATCGTGAACTCGTCGGGCTTGGTGGTTTGCTGAATGATGCGCGAGAACGCGTGCTCGATATCACCCGTTCGGGTCTTCAAGAACTTGGCAATTCCCTGGTTGGATGTACGATTGATTTCGACTATCAACGCGGCTGGGCGGCAGACCGTTCTTTGAGTGAAGCTCTGATTACTTCTGTGGAGCGAGACCGGCAGGTGGGTTCGACTCACGCGGGCCCACACCGCGGCGACCTAAAACTAAAGCTGGATGAGCGGCAGGCCCGAAAGCTAGTGTCACGGGGGCAGCAAAAGTTGTTGGCGTGTGCTTTGATTCTTTCGGCGACGGGGGTCGTGCAAACGCATCTCGATCACCAACTGCTGCTTTTATTGGATGATCCTGCTGCTGAATTGGATTCCGACTCTCTTAGGCGATTGATGGAGGCCGTTGGTAATCTCGGTTGTCAGGTGATCGCAACGACACTGGAGGCGAACCGAGACCTATTTGATGCGCCACCGCGTCTGTTCCACGTGGAACACGGCGTTGTCCGCACAGTAGGATAGAGGGCCAAAACCACCCCGAAAGGGCGACGCACTAGCCGTCCTAAAATCCCAAGCCGAAAGGTCCATATGTAGCCCTTTATTTGATCCAAAATGATACAATGCGCCGGCTCTCTACCAAGGATTTGGAATGACCGACGACATCGAATATACCTCGAGTAATATCAAGGTCTTAAAAGGCCTTGAAGCGGTCAGAAAAAGACCCGGAATGTACATCGGAGACACCGACGATGGTACGGGTTTACACCACATGGTCTTCGAGGTTGTCGATAACTCGATAGATGAGGCCTTGGCCGGCCATTGCAGCGTTATTTCAGTGACGATCCATGCAGATGAATCGATCACTATTATAGATGACGGCCGTGGTGTACCGGTCGATATCCATCCGGAAGAAGGGCGCTCAGCTGCAGAAGTCATCATGACTGTCCTCCATGCTGGCGGCAAATTCGATGATAATGCTTACAAAGTCTCTGGCGGCCTCCATGGCGTTGGGGTCTCGGTTGTTAATGCTCTATCGGAACACCTGGTATTGACCGTATACCGAGATGGTGAAATTCATCAACAAGAATATCGACACGGGGATCCTCAAGCGCCAATTGCCGCTATCGGAAAAACCGAGCGGACAGGCACAACACTGCGCTTTAAACCTAGCCCGGGGACCTTCACCAATCTTCAGTACCACTATGATATTTTGGCGCGCCGGCTAAGAGAGCTGTCGTTTCTAAATTCCGGCGTTCGTATAGAGCTCAATGATGAGCGGGACGAAAAAAGCGATGTCTTCGAATACGAAGGTGGCATCAGGGCTTTCGTTAATCACCTCAACAAAAACAAAACAACGGTTCATGGGACGGTTTTCTACTTTGAAAACGAGAAGGACGACGTCGTAGTTGAGGCAGCTCTGCAGTGGAACGACAGTTATCAGGAAAACATGTTTTGTTACACCAACAATATTCCGCAGCGGGACGGCGGAACCCATATGGCAGGTTTTCGAAGTGCACTTACGCGCACGCTGAATAGCTATATCGAAAAAGAACTCTCTAGCAAAAAGGATAAGTTCACACCGACTGGCGACGATGCCCGCGAAGGCCTGACCGCAGTACTCTCGGTGAAAATTCCCGATCCCAAATTTTCATCCCAGACCAAAGATAAATTAGTTTCATCAGAAATTAAAGGCATTGTTGAATCGGCAATGGCAGGGCGACTTGAAGAGTTTCTGTTAGAAAACCCAAAAGAAGCTAAAGCAATAGTCTCAAAAATTGTCGACGCCGCACGCGCCCGAGAGGCAGCAAGAAAAGCCCGGGAAATGACGCGCCGAAAAGGTGCTCTCGACATCGCCGGTCTACCCGGGAAGCTCGCCGACTGTCAGGAGAAAGATCCCGCTCTATCCGAGTTGTTTCTCGTCGAAGGTGATTCAGCTGGCGGCTCAGCTAAGCAAGGGCGCGACCGACGCACTCAGGCAATCCTGCCGCTTA